>JBQCCU010000001.1:0-3228 GCA_051961935.1 Amnibacterium sp.
CGGACGGGACCCCGAGCAGGCGATCCGCGAGTTCGAGGCGCGGCTCGACGCGAGCGCGTTCGGGGCGGCGACGAAGGCGTCCTACCGCCTCGAGTCGGATGAGGAGGACGCCCACGTCGCCGGCGCCTCGAACCTGCTCGAGAAGGCGCTCCGGCGCCTCGGGGCGGGCAACGAGGACGCGGCGGCCGCCCTCGTGCGCCGGGCCGTCGCCATCGCGCCGACGTTCACGCACGAGGCGTCACCCGCGGTGGTCGCGGCCGAGCTGCTGATCTACTCCGAGCTCACCGACCGGCACGACCGCGCGAACGGCGACCCCGCCTGGCTCGAGCCCGTGCTCGCCGCGTACGGACGAGCGACCGGCGTGGTCCGCGAGGATTTCGGCGGCATGCTCGACGCGCTCCGCGCCGGCGAGCTCGCGGGCGACGAGGAGCGCCGCATCCGCGCGGTCGTCCCCGTCGACAGCCGGAGGAACGAGCCGCTCGCCGCGGTGACGGATGCGGAGGCGCGCGCCGAGGCCGTCCTCGGGATGCTCCGCCTGCTCGTGGAGCTGTCCAGCAGCTGACCCGGGGCGGGCAATAGCCTGGTGGGCGGCGTTCGACGACGACGCCGACCGAGGAGGACCCATGCCCGCCAGCCTCACCCGCGAGGAAGCCGCCGACCGTGCCGCGCTGATCAGCGTGGAGCGGTACGACATCGAGGTCGACATGACCGGCCTGCTCGAGGGGCCGACCATCCGCTCGACCTCGCGGATCGCCTTCTCCGCGGCCCGCGCCGGCGGCAGCACGTTCGTGGACGTCGTCGCGGACGTGGAGGCGGCCACCCTGAACGGCCGGGAGCTGGACCTCGGCACCGTCGCCGACGGCCGGCTGCCGCTCGACGGGCTGCAGGAGTTCAACGAGCTGGTCGTGACCGCCGCCCAGTCGCACACCGACGCCGGCCAGGGGATCCTCCGCACCGTCGACCCGAAGGACGGCCTCGTCTACATCTGGACGACCTTCGAGCCCGACGAGGCCCGCCGCATCTGGGCCTGCTTCGACCAGCCCGACCTGAAGGCCGTGCACCGCTTCACCGTGCTCGCCCCCGAGTCGTGGACGGTCACGAACAACAGCGCGCCGGAGACGATCACGGAGGAGGGCGCCGCCCGCCGCTGGACCTTCGCGCCCACCCCGCCGCTCTCCCCCTACGTCACCGTCGTCAACGCTGGCCCGTTCCACCAGCTGCGCCGCACCCTGAACGGCTACGACCTCGGCCTCTACTGCCGCCAGTCGCTGAAGCCGTTCCTCGAGCGGGACGCGGACGAGCTCTTCGACCTCACCGCCCGCGGCCTCGCCTGGTTCGGCGAGCGGTTCGACTTCCCGTTCGCGCAGGAGCGCTACGACCAGGCGTTCGTGCCCGACATGGGCGGCGCGATGGAGAACTGGGGCAGCGTCACGCACACGGACGCCTTCCTCTTCCGCAGCGCGCCGACGTTCCGGCAGCGCTCGGGCCGGGCGAACGTGGTGCTGCACGAGATGGCGCACATGTGGTTCGGCGACCTGGTCACCATGCGCTGGTGGGACGACCTCTGGCTGAACGAGGCGTTCGCGTCCTGGGCCGCGACGTGGGCGATGGTGGGGGCGACCGAGTACACCGACGCCTGGGCCACGGACCTGCTCGACTCGAAGCTCGCCGGCTACCGGCAGGACATGGGTCCGGCCAGCCACCCCATCCGCGGCGACGTGCCCGACGTGCAGCAGGCGATGGCGAACTTCGACGACATCACCTACGACAAGGGCGAGGCGGTGCTGCACCAGCTCGCCGCGTACCTCGGCGAGGACGCCTTCGTGGAGGGGCTCCGCGCCTACTTCCACAAGCACGCGTGGCACAACACGGTGCTCGACGACCTCATGTCGGCGTTCGCGGCTGCGTCGGGCCGGAACCTCGATCGCTGGACGACGGACTGGCTCGACCGGGCCGGCACCGACACGCTCGTGCTCGACGGCGCGACCCTGAAGGCCACCGCGCCCGACGGGGGGGCCCCGCGCCCGCACCGGCTCGCGATCGCCGGCTACGACGTCACCGACGAGGCGCTCGTCCCGGCCGGCACCGCCATGGTCGAGGTGACCGGCGCCGAGACGCCGGTGGCGCTGCCGGGCGGATCCGTCTACCAGGTGAACGCCGGGGACCTCACCTTCGCGGCGGTCCGGGCGGATGCGGCGAGCCTCGACGCCCTGCGCACCCGCGTCGCGCAGCTGCCCGACGCGCTCTCCCGCACCCTGGCCGTGACCACCGCGTTCGACATGCTCGTCAAGGGCGAGCTGTCCGGCGAGGCGGTCGTCACCGCCGTCGCGGACGTGCTCGAGGTCGAGACGAGCCCCGCCGTCGTCGAGGGCCTGCTCGCGCTCGGCCTCGAGGCGGCGGAGCTGTGGTCGCCCAGCGAGCGCATCCCGGCCCTCACCGCGCGGCTCGCCGCGGTGAGCGCGCGGATGGTGGACGACCCCGACCGCCGGCAGGCGGCGCTGCGCACCCTCGCGGCCACCGCCACGCAGGACGACCAGTTCGCGGTGCTGCGCGCGGCGGCCGCGGACGACGTGGACCTCGCCTGGCGGCTGCTGTCCCGCCGGGCGGAGCTCGGCGACTACGACGCGGAGGCCGTCGCGGCGCTCCAGGACCGCGACCCGGATCCGGACGCGTTCGCCAGCGCCCTCGCCGTGCTGGGCTCGCGGCCCGACGCCGACGCGAAAGCGGCGGTGTGGCAGGCGATGATGATCGACCGCCGCATCCCCGCCGGCACCGCCCGCGGCACCGTGGCGCGCCGCTTCTGGCGGCCGCTGCAGGCCGACGTGCTCGCCGAGTACCCCGGCCGCTACCTCGACGTGCTCGACTCGTTCGGCGACGCGGGCATGCTCGGCCAGCTCGGGATCGTGCGCGGGATGTTCCCGTACGCGGTGGCGGATGCGGCGTTCGTCGCGCAGGCGACCGCGGCGGCGAACCGGCCGGGCGCCAACCCGACCGTCCGCACGACGCTCCTGAACGGCACCGACACGGCGACCCGGATGCTCCGCGCCCGCGCCTGATATCGCGCCGTTCCGGAGTTTCCGGACGACACGCCGCGCGGGGGCGTCCCGCTGCGGCGTGTCGCGCCGGTTCTCCGGAACGGCGCGATGATGCAACGGCGGTAGAATGGAGCGGGGGTCCCCCCCCTCCCCCCTCGCCGCCCCAACCGTGTTCACCGGGCGCGGGATGGTG
>JBQCCU010000002.1:0-16925 GCA_051961935.1 Amnibacterium sp.
AGACGGCCGGCGACAGCGCGGCCGGGACGCCCCCCGCCTCCTGACAGCCGCCGTATCGAAGGGCCGGCCGCGCGATCCGCGGCCGGCCCTTCGTGTTCCGATTCCCCTGATCAGGTCGGCGGTCTACGCTGCGGCCGTGGCGAGTGAATCGACGACGATCGAGGTCCCGGGACCGAACGGCGCCCGGGAGATCCGGATCTCCAACCCCTCCCGGGTGATCTGGCCGAAGGTCGGGATCACCAAGCTCGACCTCGCGACGTACCTCGCGGCGGTCGGTGGGCCGTTCGTCGAGGCGAACGGTGACCGGCCGATCGCGCTGCAGCGCTTCGGCGGCGACGTCGACGGCGAGTTCTTCTTCTCCAAGAACCCGCCGAAGGGCGCGCCTGACTGGATCCGTTCCGTCGTCGTCACGTTCCCGAGCGCCAGGGCGCATCCGATGCTCGTGGTGGACGAGCCGGCGGCCGCCGTCTGGGCCGGTCAGATGAACACCCTGGTCTTCCACGCCTGGCCGTCGCGCGCGGAGGCGACCGACTACCCCGACCAGCTGCGCATCGACCTGGACCCGCAGCCCGGCACCGGCTTCGCGGAGGCACGGCTCGCCGCCTTCGGGATGCGCGCGGTGCTGCGGGAGGCCGGCCTCACCGCCTTCATCAAGACGTCCGGCAACCGTGGCCTGCACCTGTACGCGCCGATCACGCCCGACCACGAGTTCCTCGACGTGCGGCACGCCGTCATCGCCGCCGCCCGTGAGCTCGAGCGCCGCACCCCCGAGACGGTGACCACCGCCTGGTGGAAGGAGCTCCGGGGCGAGCGCATCCTCCTCGACTTCAACCAGGCGGCACGCGACCGGACCATCGCCGGGGCGTACAGCCCGAGGGCCCTCCCCGCCGCCACGGTGTCCACCCCGGTCTCCTGTGAGGAGCTCGAGGCGGGGGTGGACCCGCTCGCCTTCACCGTCCGCACGGTCCCCGGCCGGCTCGCCGAGGTGGGGGACCCCTGGGCCGGCATGCAGCAGGCGGCGGCCGGCATCGGGACGCTCCTGGAGTGGTGGCAGCGCGATCTCGACGCGGGCGAGGGCGAGATGCCGTTCCCGCCGGACTACCCGAAGATGCCGGGGGAGCCGCCGCGCGTGCAGCCGAGCCGCAAGAACCCGGACAACTGGGACGAGTCCGACTGAGCGCGCCGCTGTGGTCGCCCTCGCGAGCACCGCAGCGACTCGCGAGCAGGCTGCAGCGCGCTCGGGAGTCCGCAGGCTGCTCGCGAGCGGGCCCTACGCGAGGACCTGCGCCAGGTCGTAGTCGTGCGGCACCTCGAGCTGTTCGTAGGTGCACGACCAGGCGTCCCTGTCGGGTCGCCACCGCTCGAACTGCACGGTGTGCCGGAACCGGTCGCCCTCCATCTGGTCGTAGCGCACCTCGAGCACCCGCTCGGGTCGCAGCACGACGAACGACGTGTCGCGGCCGGAGGAGAAGCGGCTCCGCTCGCCCTCGCCGGTGACCGGGTTCCCGTCCGCGTCGCGTTCCACGAGGTCGGCGAGCTCCTCGACGAGCCGCTCGCGCATCACCTGCGTGAACGCGCTCACCCCGCCCACCTGGGCGAGCCGCCCGTCGGCCGTGTAGAGCGACACGAGCAGCGACCCGACGCCGTGCCCGCTCGTGTGGATGCGGTAGCCGGTGGCGATGACATCCGCGGTCCGATGGTGCTTCACCTTCAGCATCGTCCGCTTGCCGGGCCGGTACGGCTCGCCGACCGGCTTCGCCACGACCCCGTCGAGGCCGGCTCCTTCGAACTCCGCGAGCCACGCCTCCGCCTGCGTCGCGTCCGACGTCACCCGGGTGAGGAACAGCGGCGCCTCCGCCCCCGCGAGGAACGACTCGAGCGCGGCCCTGCGCTCCCCGAACGGGGCGTCGAGGAGCGACCGCTCCACCGTCGCGAGGAGGTCGAACGCCACGAAGGACGCCGGCGTCTCCGCGGCGAGCCTGCGGATGCGGGACTCCGCCGGGTGGATCCGCTGGGTGAGCGCATCCCAGTCGAGTCGCTGCCCGCCGTCGCCGCCGGTGGGCACCACGACCTCCCCGTCGAGGATGCACGGCCCAGGGAGGAGCCGGGCGAGCGCCTCCGTGAGCTCGGGGAAGTAGCGGGTGAGCGACTTGCCGCCGCGGCTGCCGATCTCCACGGTCTCGCCGTCGAAGGCGACGATGCCGCGGAAGCCGTCCCACTTCGGCTCGTACAGCAGGTCGCCGCCGCCGGGCGCCTGCAGCGGCACGGTCGGCACCGCCTTCGCGAGCATGGGTTCGGTCGGCGGGGCGACGGGCAGCGGCTGGGCGGGCACGACCCCATCCTGCCGCCCCCGCCCCGTGCGTGTACGGGTCGGGGACGCTTGCATGCGCTCGCCCCCGTACGACCGTCCCGAAGGCGTGCGCGGAGCTCCCGGCACAATAGGGCGATGGATGAGCGGGCGCCCGAGCAGGAGGCGCTCGTGCGGATCCGCCTCGACCTCGCCTACGACGGCACCGACTTCACCGGCTGGGCGAAGCAGGCGGGCGGCCTGCGGACCGTGCAGGGCGTGCTCGAGGAGGCGCTCGCCGTCGCGGTCGGTCGCGCCCGGGGGCCCGCGCCGCGGCTCGTCGTCGCCGGCCGCACCGACGCCGGCGTGCACGCGACCGGGCAGGTCGCGCACGTGGACCTCGGCCCCGCGCAGCTCGACGCGCTGGTCCGCCGCCGCGACGGTGGCGCGGACGTCGGCCGCATCGCCGAGCGGGTCAGCGGCATGCTCGCCGCCGCAGGCGGTGACGTCGTGGTCCGCGGGGCGTCGCTCGCCCCTGCCGGGTTCGACGCCCGGTTCAGCGCGACCGAGCGCCGCTACCGGTACCGCATCGCCGACCGGGTCGCGGCCCGCGACCCGCTCCAGCGCGGCCGCACCCTGTGGCACTCCCGCGCCCTGCGGGAGGAGCTGCTCGCCGCCGCGGCCGCGCCGCTGCCCGGGCTGCACGACTTCGCCGCCTACTGCCGCCCGCGGCCGGGCGCCACCACCATCCGCACGCTCACCGGGTTCTCCTGGGAGCGGGAGCCGGACGGGGTGCTCGTCGCGGACGTGCGGGCGGACGCGTTCTGCCACGGCATGGTCCGCTCCCTCGTCGGCGCCTCGCTCGCCGTCGGCGCCGGCCGGCTCCCTCCCGAACGCATGGGGGAGCTGCTCGCCGCAGACGCCCGCAGCGGCGAGTTCGCCGTCGCGCCGGCCCACGGGCTGACCCTGGTCGAGGTGGTCTACCCGTCCGACGCCGGGCTCGCCGGCCAGGCGGAGCGCGCCAGGGCCCGCCGACGGTCCGAGGACGTCTCCGGGATGCTGTAAGGTCGAGTGTTCGTGCGGGTACGCCCGCGCGCCTCTTCGAGCCCTCCACCCGCTCGTTCCGGTCGGCACGGCCGCTGAACGGGCACCGGAGCGGGATCCACGACCACCTCGAGACAGAAAGCGTGAGCATCGTGACGCGCACCTACAGCCCCAAGGCTGCCGAGATCCAGCACGACTGGGTCGTCATCGACGCGACGGACGTCGTGCTCGGCCGGCTCGCCAGCCACGCCGCGGCCCTCCTCCGCGGCAAGCACAAGGCGACCTTCGCCCCGCACCTCGACTCCGGCGACCACGTCATCATCGTGAACGCGGCCAAGGTCGCCCTCACCGGCTCCAAGCGCGACCAGAAGCTCGCGTACCGCCACTCGGGCTACCCGGGCGGCCTCACCGCCGTCGGCTACGCCGAGCTGCTGGAGAAGCACCCGACGCGCGCCGTCGAGAAGGCCATCCGCGGCATGCTGCCGAAGAACTCCCTCGGCCGCGCCCAGATCAAGAAGCTGAAGGTGTACGCGGGTCCCGAGCACCCGCATGCCGCGCAGCAGCCCACGCCGTACACCCTGAACCAGGTCGCCCAGTAGGCCCCGGAAGAAGCACACGAACATGGCACGCATCGCAGACTCCATCGACACCCCCACCTCCTTCAGCACCTCGAGCGAGGCGCCGGCCACCACGCCGTCCCGCCCGCCGCTGACCGTCCCCGGCGCCGCCGTCGGCCGTCGCAAGCAGGCCATCGCCCGCGTGCGGCTCGTCCCCGGTTCGGGCACCATCACGGTCAACGGGCGCGAGTTCGCGGACTACTTCCCGAACAAGCTCCACCAGCAGCTCATCAACGACCCGTTCACGGTCCTCGAGCTGCAGGGCGCCTACGACGTGATCGCGAAGATCTCCGGCGGCGGCCCCTCCGGCCAGGCCGGTGCGCTGCGCCTCGGCATCGCCCGCGCGCTCAACGAGATCGACGTGGAGAACAACCGGCCGGGCCTCAAGAAGGCCGGCTTCCTGTCGCGCGACGCGCGCGTCAAGGAGCGCAAGAAGGCCGGCCTCAAGAAGGCGCGCAAGGCGCCGCAGTTCTCGAAGCGCTGACGCGCCCCGAGCCTCCCGTCATGCCCCGACTCTTCGGCACCGACGGCGTCCGGGGCCTCGCGAACCGCGAGGTCACGCCGGAGCTCGCGCTGTCGCTCGCGCAGGCCGCCGCCCACATCCTGGGCGACGGCCCGCGGGCGGCCGGGCGGCGGCCCCTCGCCGTGCTCGCGCGCGACCCGCGGATCTCCGGCGAGTTCATCGCGGCTGCGGTCGCGGCCGGGCTCGCGGGTTCGGGCGTCGACGTCTACGACGCGGGCGTGATCCCCACCCCGGCGGCGGCGTTCCTCGTCGCGGACATCGGCGCCGACTTCGGCGTCATGATCTCCGCCTCGCACAACCCGGCGCCGGACAACGGCATCAAGATCTTCGCCGCCGGTGGCGCCAAGCTGCCCGACGAGGTCGAGGACCGGATCGAGGCGGCCATGGAGCGCCCGCCGCTGGCGCCCACCGGTGCGGCCGTCGGGCGCATCCGCCGCTTCGCGGATGCGGAGGACCGGTACGTCGTCCACCTGATGGAGACGCTGCCGCACCGCCTCGACGGCCTGAAGGTCGTCCTCGACTGCGCGAACGGCGCCGCCGCCGGCGTCTCGCCCGAGGCGTTCTCGCTCGCCGGCGCCGAGGTGGTCGTCATCGGCAACGACCCCGACGGGATCAACATCAACGACGGCGTCGGGTCGACGCACCTCGAGGCGCTCCGCGCCGCGGTCGTCGAGCACGGCGCCGACGCGGGCATCGCCCACGACGGGGACGCGGACCGCTGCCTCGCGGTCGACGCGACGGGCCGGGTCGTCGACGGCGACCAGATCATGGCGATCCTCGCCTCCGCGATGCACGAGCGGGGCGTGCTGCGCCAGCGGACCCTCGTCACCACCGTGATGAGCAACCTCGGCCTGCACCACGCGATGCGCGAGCGGGGGATCGAGGTGCTGTCGACGAAGGTCGGCGACCGGTACGTGCTCGAGGCGCTCGGGGAGCGCAACCTCTCCCTGGGCGGCGAGCAGTCCGGCCACGTGATCATGGCCGACCACGCGACCACCGGGGACGGCGTGCTGACCGGGCTGCACCTCCTCGCCGAGGTCGCCCACTCCGGCCGCAGCCTGGCGGAGCTCGCCTCGATCGTCACCGTGCACCCGCAGGTGCTCGTCGGCGTCCGCGACGTCGACCGTGCCCGCGTCACCACCGACGAGGGCGTGATCGCCGCGGTCGCGGCCGCCGAGGCCGAGCTCGGCGACTCCGGCCGCGTGCTGCTGCGCCCCTCCGGCACCGAGCCGGTCGTCCGCGTGATGGTGGAGGCCGCCGACCACGACACGGCGGAGGCGATCGCCGACCGGCTCGTCGGCGTCGTGCGCGAACGGCTGGCGCTGCAGACCGCTCCGTGACCACCGCGCAGGCGGAGGCGCTGCGGCGCGGCACCCGCATCGTCGCCGGCATCGCCGTCGTGCTGCTGCTGCCCCGGATCGTCGTGGCGTGGTTCGTGCTCGACCGCACCCCGGCGCCGGTGATCGCCTCCCTGCTGTTCGTCCTCGGGGTGCTGCTCGCCGGGATGCTGCTGAACCGGGCGCTCGTCCAGCGCCTCGGCTCCCGCTGGTGGGTGGCCCTGCTCGGGCTCGCGGGTCTCGTGGCCGGCGCCCTCGCCACGTCGGGGGTGACCGCGCTCGGGGGGAGCGTCGCCGTCGCGGGCTACCGGGGCTGGATCGCGCCCCCGCAGGTCGCGCTCACCAACTGGCTCTTCCTCGCCGCCCTCGCCGTCTGGCTGCTCGGGGCGGAGCTGCTCGTCCTCTCGGCGCTGGCGGGCCTGACCGCGCTCATGCCGGGATCGCGGCGCGGCCGCTAGATCTTCCGCAGCAGGACGCTGCGCACCGCGTGGTCGGACGCCTTGCGCAGCACGAGCGTGGCGCGGGAGCGGGTGGGCAGCACGTTCTCGCGCAGGTTCGGCTCGTTGATCTCGTGCCAGATGCGGGACGCGGTCGCCCGCGCCTCCTCCGGGCCGAGCGAGGCGTACCGGTGGAAGTACGACCGCGGCGAGGAGAACGCGGCCGTCTGCAGGCGGCGGAACCGCTCCACGTACCAGCCCTCGATGTCCGCCGTGCGCGCGTCGACGTAGATGCTGAAGTCGAACAGGTCGCTGACGGCGAGACCCGTGCGCGCGGGCGGCTGCAGCACGTTCAGGCCCTCGACGATCAGGATGTCGGGCCGGTGCACGACCACCTCCGCATCCGGCACGATGTCATACGCCTCGTGCGAGTAGAAGGGCGCCCGCACCTCGTCGGCGCCGCTCTTCACCGCCGTCACGAACCGGAGCAGCGCCCGCCGGTCGTACGACTCGGGGAAGCCCTTGCGGGAGAGCAGCCCGCGGCGCTCCAGCTCGGCGTTCGGCAGCAGGAAGCCGTCGGTGGGCACGAGCTCGACCTTCGGGGTGTCGTCCCAGCGGGCGAGCAGCTCCCGGAGCAGCCGCGCGACCGTCGACTTGCCCACCGCGACGGAACCGGCGACGCCGATGACGAACGGCGTCGAGTCGCCGGACGAGCGGAGGAAGCCCCGGGTGCGCTCGTGCAGCTGCCGCGCGCCGGTCGCGTAGAGGTTGAGCAGCCGGCTGAGCGGCAGGTAGACCTCCGCCACCTCGCGCGAGTCGAGCGGCTCGCCGAGTCCTCGCAGGCGCACCAGCTCGGTGTCCGCGAGCGGCTGCGGGGTGCCGGGGGCGAGCGCCGCCCAGTCGTCGCGATCGATCTCGATGAAGGGACTGAGTCCGTGCACGGGACCCGCCGCGGACCGGTCGGACACGGTCCCCGATGCTAGCGGGCGGGCCGAGCGCCGCCTGGAAGGCCGGATAGACTCGGCCCGATGTGCGGGATTGTCGGGTACGTGGGTGGACGCGACGCCATCGAGGTGCTCGTCGGCGGATTGAAGCGGCTGGAGTACCGCGGCTACGACTCCGCGGGCGTCGCGGTCATCGGGGACCACGGCGAGCTCGCGACCCGCAAGCGTGCCGGCAAGCTCGGGGTGCTCGAGGCCGACCTCGCCGCTCAGCCCCTTCCGCGCGGCGGCACCGGGATCGGCCACACCCGCTGGGCGACGCACGGCGGCCCGACGGACGTGAACGCGCATCCGCACCTCGGCGACGGCGGCCGGCTCGCCCTGATCCACAACGGGATCATCGAGAACTACGCCGCGCTCCGCGACGAGCTGGCGGCCGAGGGGCACACCTTCGTCAGCGAGACCGACACCGAGATCGCGGCGGTGCTGCTCGGGCGCGAGTACGCGCAGGCCGGTGACCTCGTCCACGCCTTCCGCGCCGTCGTGTCCCGCCTCCACGGCGCGTTCACCCTGCTCGCGGTGCACGCCGACGAGCCGGGCCTCGTCGTCGGCGCCCGCCGGAACTCGCCCCTGGTCGTCGGCCTCGGCGACGGCGAGCAGTTCCTCGGCTCCGACGTCGCGGCGTTCGTGCAGTACACCCGCCGCGCGCTCGCGATCGGGCAGGACCAGATCGTCGCCATCCGCGCGGACGGCATCGAGCTCACCGACTTCGACGGCAACCCCGTGGAGGGCGAGCCCTACGAGGTCGCCTGGGACGCCTCCGCCGCCGACAAGGGCGGCTGGTCGAGCTTCATGGCCAAGGAGATCAGCGAGGAGCCGGAGTCGATCGAGCAGACGATGCTCGGTCGCGTGCCCGACGGCGTCGTGGTGCTCGACGAGATCGAGGAGGGGTTCCCCGCCGACGTGCTCGCGAGCGTCACCCGCATCGTCGTGCTCGGCGCCGGGACCGCCGCCTACTCCGGCCTGCTCGGCAAGTACGCCATCGAGAAGTGGGCGCGGGTGCCCGTCGAGGTCGAGCTCGCGCACGAGTTCCGCTACCGCGACCCGGTCCTCGACGCCTCGACCCTCGTCGTGTCCATCAGCCAGTCCGGCGAGACCATGGACACGCTGATGGCCGTCAAGTACGCCCGGGAGCGCGGCGCCCGCACCCTGTCGATCTGCAACACCCAGGGCGCGACGATCGCCCGCGAGTCCGACGCGGTGCTCTACACGCGCGCCGGACCCGAGGTCGCCGTGGCCTCGACGAAGGCGTTCACCGCCCAGGTCGTCGCGCTCTACCTGCTCGGCCTGCACCTCGCGCGGGTGCGCGGGGCGCTCACGGACGACGAGATCCGCGCGCTGACGGCGGAGCTGGCCGCGCTGCCGGACAAGCTCCGGACGGTGCTGCGGAGCCACGACGACATCCGCGAGCTCGCGCGGAGCATGTCGGACACCAGGAGCGTTCTGTTCCTCGGCCGCCACGTCGGGTACCCGGTCGCGCTGGAGGCCGCGCTGAAGCTCAAGGAGCTGGCCTACATCCACGCCGAGGGCTTCGCCGCCGGTGAGCTGAAGCACGGCCCCATCGCCCTCATCGAGCCCGGCCAGCGCGTGTTCGTCGTCGTGCCGAGCCCGCGGGACACGACCAGCCTCCACCCGAAGGTGGTCTCGAACATCCAGGAGATCCGGGCCCGCGGCGCGCACGTGCTCGCGGTCGCGGAGGCGGGCGACGTGGCGGTGCTCCCGCACGCGGACGACGTGCTGCGCATCCCGCTCGCCGGACCGATGTTCGAGCCGCTGCTGGCCGTCGCGCCGCTGCAGATCTTCGCGATGGAGCTCGCGGCGGCGAAGGGCCTCGACGTCGACCAGCCCCGCAACCTCGCCAAGTCCGTCACCGTGGAGTGAGGCGGGACCGCCCGTGATCCTCGGCATCGGGGTCGACGTCGTCGACATCGCCCGGTTCGCGCGGTCGCTCGAGCGCACCCCGCCCCTCCGCGACCGGCTGTTCGCGAGCAGCGAACGCGGGCTGCCGCTCAGCTCCCTCGCGGCACGGTTCGCGGCGAAGGAGGCGCTGATCAAGGCCTCGGGGGACTCCACCGACTTCCGCTGGCACGACATGGTCGTCACGAGCGACGCCGACCGGCGCCCCAGCCTGCGGGTCACGGGCGCCGCTGCGGAGCGGCTCGCGGCGATGGGGGTGACCGCCACCCACCTGTCCATGAGCCACGACGCGGGGATCGCGTCCGCGTTCGTCGTGCTGGAGGGCCCGTGAGCGGGCAGGGTGCGCCCGAGCGCGTCGCCCGGATCGACACCGCCGCCATCCGCGCCAACACCCGCCGGCTGCGCGAGGCGGCCGGCACGCCCGAGCTGCTCGCCGTCGTGAAGGCCGACGGATACGGCCACGGCGCCGTCACCGCCGCGCGTGCGGTGCTCGAGGGCGGCGCGACGTGGCTCGGGGTGGCCGACCCGGCGGAGGCGCTCGCGCTGCGTGCCACCGGCATCGACGCGCCCCTGCTCGCGTGGCTGCTCGACGTGGAGGCGGACTTCGGGCCGGTCGCCGCGCAGCACGTCGATCTCGGCGTCTCCACGATCGGCCAGCTGCGCCGCATCGCGGCGACGGCGCCCGGCGCCGCCGTGCAGCTGAAGCTCGAGACCGGGCTCAGCCGCAACGGGCTCGCACCGGAGGACTGGGACGCCGCGTTCGCCCTCGCGGCCGAGCTGCAGGCGCGGGACCGGATCCGGGTGCGCGGGGTCTTCTCGCACCTCGCGAACACGTCGCCCGCCGAGGACGAGGCCGCCGAGGCCCGGTTCGCCGACGGCGTGCGCCGCCTCCGCGACGCGGGCGTCGAACCGGCCCTCCGCCATCTCGCGGCGACCGCCGCCACCCTGAGCCGGGACCAGTCCGCGTTCACGATGGTGCGGACCGGCATCGGCCTCTACGGCGTCTCGCCGTTCGACGACGGCGACGCCGCCGCGCTCGGCCTGCGGCCAGCGATGACGCTGGAGTCCCGGGTGGTCGCGGTGCGCCGGGTGCAGGCGGGCGCGGGCGTGTCGTACGACTCCACGTGGCGGGCGGAGCGCCCCACGGTGCTCGCGCTCGTGCCCGTCGGGTACGCGGACGGGATCCCGCGGGCGGCGTCGAACCGCGGGGAGGTGCTGCTCCGCGGACTCCGGCGTCCGGTGCGCGGTCGCATCGCGATGGACCAGCTCGTCGTCGAGGTCGACGAGGAGACCGAGGTCGGCGACCGCGTCGTGCTGCTCGGCGACCCGGCGACGGGCGCCCCGTCCGCCGCCGACTGGGCGCGCTGGGCCGACACCATCGGCTACGAGATCGTCACCCGCATCGGGCCGCGCGTCCTCCGGCGGCCGGAGTGATCGAGCGGGTCCGGATCCCGCATCCGGAGGCGATGCACGCGCTCGGGCGACACCTCGGCGCGGCGCTGCGGGCCGGGGACCTCGTCGTGCTCACCGGCCCGCTCGGAGCCGGCAAGACCACGCTGACCGCCGGCATCGGCGAGGCGCTCGACGTGCGGGGACCGATCACGAGCCCCACGTTCGTGCTCGCGCGGACCCACCCGTCGCTCGCCGGAGGACCGCCCCTGGTCCACGTGGACGCCTACCGGCTCGGCTCCGCCGCCGAGCTCGACGACCTCGACCTCGACTACGAGCACGCGGTCGTCGTCGTCGAGTGGGGGGAGGGGCTCCTCGACGGGGTGAGCGACTCGCTGCTGCAGGTGGTGCTGGAGCGCCCCACCGACGCCGGGAGTGACGACGCCGACGGCGGGATCGAGCCGAGGACGGTCGAGCTGCGCCGGTCCGGACCGCGCTGGGAGGGCCTCCCGCCGCTCCTAGGCTGAGGGGGTGATCCTCGCCGTCGACAGCTCCGGGGCGACCGGCGCCGCGCTCGTCGACCCGGCCGGTGCCGTGGTGGCCGCCCAGCGGTCCGACGACCCGCGCGGGCACGCCGAGGCCATCGGCCCCCTCCTCGAGGCCGTGCTCGATGGCCGCACGGCCGAGGTGACGGCCGTCGCCTACGGCGTCGGCCCCGGACCCTTCACCGGGCTGCGGGTCGGCATGGCCGCCGCGCGGACGGCGGCGCTCGCGCTCGGCGTGCCGCAGCTGCCCGTGCTGAGCCACGACGCGATCGCCCTCGCCGCGGTGGAGGCGGGGGAGGCCATGCCGTTCGTCGTCGTCGCGGACGCGAAGCGCCGGGAGGTCTACGCCACGGTCTACCGGGAGCTCGACGCGGCCGGCGTGCCCGTCCGCGATCGGGAGCCGGAGGTGGGGCCGGCTGACCGGCTCCCCGGCCTGCCGCACGTGACCGGATCCGTCGACCCGGCGCTGCTCGGCCGGATCGCGGCCCTGCGCGCCGCCGCGGGCCTCCCCGCCGAGGACCCGGAGGCGCGCTACCTGCGCAGCCCCGACGTGACGCTCGCGCCCCCGAAGCGGGTGGCCCCGTGACCGCGTTGCGCGCCGCGGGACCGGAGGACCTCGCGGCGATCATGGCGATCGAGCGGTCGAGCTTCCCGACCGACGCCTGGACCGACGGCATGATGCGCGCGACGCTCACCGACCCGGACACCCTCGCGACCGCCGCCGTGGACGGGGACGTCCTCGTCGGGTACGCGGCGGTCCTCGCGCCGCGCGGCGGGGACGCCGACGTGCTGACCATCGCCGTGACGGAGGCCGCCCGCGGCCGCGGCATCGGCCGCGCCCTCCTCGAGCGCCTGATCGCCGCGGCCACGGCCCGGGGGGCGCGGCGGGTGTTCCTCGAGGTGCGCGCCGACAACCCGGTCGCCACCGCGCTGTACGCCTCCGCCGGCTTCGCCGCGGTCGGCCGCCGGCCGCACTACTACCAGCCGGACGACGTCGACGCGGTCGTCATGCGCCTCGAGCTGCCCGAACCGGCGGCGGTCCGATGAGCGCCGCCCCCCTGGTCCTCGGGATCGAGACCTCCTGCGACGAGACCGGCGTCGGGATCGTCCGCGGCCGGGAGGTGCTCGCGAACGTCATCGCCTCGTCGATGGACGAGCAGGCCCGCTACGGCGGCGTCGTCCCCGAGATCGCCGCGCGGGCGCACCTCGAGGCGATGACCCCGACGATCGAGGAGGCGCTGGGCCGTGCCGGCGTCCGCATCGCTGACCTCGACGCCGTCGCGGTGACCGCGGGGCCAGGGCTCGCCGGCGCCCTGATGGTCGGGGTGGGGGCGGCGAAGGCGCTCGCCGTCGCGGCGGGCAAGCCGCTCTACGGGGTGAACCATCTCGTCGGGCACGTGGCCGCGGATCTCCTGCACGAACCCGGTGCCGCCCCGAGGCCCCTGGAGCTGCCGGTGGTGGCCCTGCTCGTCTCCGGCGGCCACACCTCGCTGCTGCTCGTGCGGGACCTCACCGAGGACGTCCAGCTGCTCGGCGAGACGCTCGACGACGCCGCGGGGGAGGCGTTCGACAAGACCGCCAGGCTGCTCGGGCTCGCCTACCCGGGCGGCCCCCCCATCGACGCGGCAGCGGTCGGCGGGGACCCCGACGCCATCCGCTTCCCACGGGGCCTCACCCAGGCGAAGGACCGCGCCGCGCACCGCTTCGACTTCTCGTTCAGCGGCCTGAAGACCGCGGTCGCCCGCACCGTGGAGCGCGGGGCCGCCGCGGGCGAGGCGCTGCCGCTCGCGGATGTGGCGGCCGGCTTCCGGGAGGCCGTGGTGGAAGTGCTCGTCACGAAGGCGCTCGACGCGTGCGCCGAGACCGGGGTGCCGCGGCTGCTGCTCGGCGGCGGGGTCGTCGCCAACCGGCGGCTGCGGGACGTGGCGCTCGAGCGGGCCGCCGCCGCCGGGGTCGCCGTGCGCATCCCGCCCCTCGACCTCTGCACGGACAACGGGGCGATGATCGCCGGCCTCGCCGCGCTGCGCGTCGCCGCGGGCCACGGCCCGAGCGACCTCGGGTTCGGGGTCGACTCCACCCTGCCCGTGCAGCAGGTCCAGGTCGCCTGAGCCCCCCGGAACGGGTGCGTGTCGCTCGTTGACACCCGTCCGGACCCGCTGCCAGGCTTGACGCTGCCGAGAACCTGACCGTCGGCGAAGGGAATCCGATGAGCGACTACCAGCCCACCCCGCCGCCCTCGACGCCGTACGCGCCCGCGCCGTCGAAGTCGCCCGTGCTCAGCATCCTGTCGCTGATCTTCGGCATCCTCGGCGTGGTGCTGTCCCTGTTCCTGTTCGGCAGCGGCGTGCTGCCCGGCGCCGCCGGCGTTGTGCTCGGCTTCATCGGCCGGCGCAAGGAGCCGCAGGCGAAGGGCATGTGGCTCACCGGCATCATCACCGGCTTCATCGCCGTCGGCATCGCGATCATCGTGTGGATCGGCCTCATCGTGATCGCCGCCACGATCGGCAGCAACGCCAACTACTGACCCATCCGATCGGCGGGCGGGGGCCCGCATCGCCGCCCGCCCGCCGAGAGGACCCACCGTGTCGTCGACCGCCAGCCCGCCCACCGCGTACGACCGTGCACCCGCCCAGCGGACCAACACGCTCGCGATCGTCGCGTTCGTGCTCGCGTTCGTCGTGTCGCTGGGCGCCGTCATCTGCGGGCACATCGCACTCAGTCAGATCCGCCGCACCGGCGAGCAAGGCCGCGCGTTCGCGATCTGGGCCCTCGTGCTCGGCTACGCAGGGCTCGTCTTCGGCGTGCTCTTCACCGCCGCGTTCCTCGTCCTGCTCGCCAACGCGCCGCTGCCGAGCACCTTCTAGACGGCGAGCCGGCGGCAGATCAGCGCCACGCGCCGCTCCGGCGTGCGCGTGACGATGAGGGTCGCCTCGCCGTCGCCCGACAGGCCGAGGAACGTCCGGAACGTCGACGGATCGAGGTCGACCCCGCGCTTCTTGATCTCGAGCCGCCCGATCCGGCGCGACTTCAGCTCCCGACGGATCCGCAGCCGGTCGAACGGCAGCACCGCCTGGATCTCGAACGACGTGACGAACGGCGTGGACAGCGGCAGGTCGCCCGTCAGGTAGGCGATCGCCGGACCCACCGGGTGGGTGCCGGTCGCGCGCGCGAGGTCGCCGAGCAGGCGGGCGCGGATGACCGCGCCGTCCGGCTCGTGCAGGTAGCCGCCGAGCGGGCCCGGGGGCTCGTCCGGGCTGTCGGCGGGGGCGGTCATCTCGGCGGAGCCGCGGTCGGTGACGACGAGCGCCGACCGGCGGACCTCGGCCCGGCGCAGGTCGCCGAACCAGAGCGCGGTCTCCACCACGTCGCCGCCGCTCGAGACCCACTGGGCCTCCGCGTGCGCGGGGATCGTGTCGCGGTCGTGCGCGGGGGAGAGCTTCACCCCGACGGGCAGGCGCTCGGTCAGGGCCATGGCGAACTCGAGCGGGGGCGAGTAGTCGGCCGGCCCGACGCGCCGCGTCTCGCCATGCCCGGCGGTGCGCCTGGCGGGATCGAGCCAGACGGCCTGCACGCCGGTCAGGTCGGCCTCCTCCGCGTCGCCCGTGCGCACGTCGACCCCGGGGAACGGGGCGAGGTTGTAGGCGGCGATCGCAGCGGTCACCGGGTCCCGTTCGACGGCGAGCACGTCGAGGTCGACGGCCGCGAACGCGAGCGCGTCCCCGCCGACGCCGCAGCCGAGGTCGGCGATGCGGCCCACCCCGAGTCCGCGGAAGCGAGCCGCGTGGTGGGCCGCGACGTCCAGCCGGGTCGCCTGCTCGAGCCCCGCGCGGGTGAAGAGCATGCGGGCGGCGAAGTCGCCGAACTTCGCGACCGCGCGGCGGCGGAGCTTCGCCTGGGTGAGGATCGCGGCCGTCTCGTCCGGGCTGAACCCGGCGCGGCGCAGCGCGGTGGAGCGGGCGAGGACGTCCGCGGTCCCGGCGGGCGCCGGCTCGGCGTCCACGGCGGCGAGCACCCGCGGGGTGAGCAGGCGCTCGAGTTCCTCCTGCTCCACGCCATCACCGTAGACGAGCGCGTGGCTCCCGCCGTCCGCGCGGTTGGCACTCGCATTGCACGAGTGCCAAACCGCCCCCTAGACTCTGACGTTGGCACTCAGGCCGAGCCAGTGCCAGCAGAACGTCCGATCGCCAAGAAAGAAGAGGTGGACCGTGCCGGTCTCCATCAAGCCGCTCGAGGATCGCATCGTGATCAGCCAGGTCGAGGCCGAGCAGACGACCGCGTCGGGTCTGGTCATCCCCGACACCGCCAAGGAGAAGCCCCAGGAGGGCGAGGTCGTGGCGGTGGGCCCCGGCCGCATCGACGACAACGGCAACCGCGTGCCGCTCGACGTCGCGGTCGGCGACCGGGTGCTCTACTCGAAGTACGGCGGCACCGAGGTCAAGGTCGGCGGCGAGGACTACCTCGTGCTGTCGGCCCGCGACGTGCTCGCCGTCGTGGTGCGCTGACGCCGCTCGTCCCTTCCGACGGGGCCCACATCCTCTCCTCGAGGATGCGGGCCCCGTCGTCTTCCCGACCGGAAGCGCCGGGATCCCGCCAGCCCGCGTTCCCGGGGCTGCGCCGCGCCGGGGACGTGGCCGCCGGGCGGTAGCGTGCCTGCAGTGAGCACGACCAGAGCCCCGCGACGCGTGCGCAGCGGGATGGCCTTCGGGCTCACCGCGTACCTGCTCTGGGGCGCGATGCCGGTGTACTTCCTCGCCATGGCGCCGGCCGGGGCGTTCGAGATCGTCGGCTGGCGGATCCTCTTCTCGCTCGTCTTCTGCGCCCTCCTGCTCACCGTCACCCGCACGTGGCCGCTGTTCCGGCAGGTGCTGCGGAGCCGGCGCACGACCTTCACGTTCGCGCTCGCGGGCGTGCTGATCTACGTCAACTGGACCGTCTACGTGCTCGCGACGGTGAACGGGCGCGTCGTCGACGCCGCGCTCGGCTACTTCATCAACCCGATCGTCACCGTGCTGCTCGGGGTGCTCGTCGAGCGGGAGCGGCTCCGCCCCGGCCAGTGGGCGGCTGTGACCGTCAGCGCGCTCGCCGTGGTCGTGCTCGGCATCGAGGCCGGCGCCCTGCCGTGGATCTCGCTCGCGCTCGCGCTCTCGTTCGGCCTCTACGGGCTCGTGAAGAAGCGCGTCGGCGACAAGGCGGACGTCGTGTCCGGCATGACGCTCGAGACAGCGTGGCTCACTCCCGTCGCGGCCGTCCAGCTGCTCGTCGTCGGGGCGGGTCCCGGCCTCGCGTTCGGCTCCGCCGGCACCTTCCCCACCCTGATGATGGCCTCCGCCGGCATCGGCACCGCCGTCCCGCTGCTGCTCTTCGCGGCCGCGGCGAAGCGCCTGCCGCTCACCGTGGCGGGGTTCCTGCAGTACCTCGCGCCGATCCTGCAGTTCCTCATCGGCGTGGTCGTGCTCCACGAGGCGATGCCGCTGGCGCGCCTGGCCGGCTTCGTGCTCGTCTGGCTCGCCCTGCTGCTGCTCGTCGGCGAGTCGCTCGTCGTGGCCCGGCGCACGCGGCGTGCGCCGCTCGCGGTCGCCGCCGACGCCTGACGCGGTCGATCCGCCCCTCCGAGGTCACGGACGCGTAACGAATCGCGCACCGAAACACGCGCGGAACCTCTCCTTCCTAGGTTGACCGGAACACCTCGGTACGGATGCGCCCTCGGCGGCGCATCCTCGACAGACGAAGGATCGCAATGCCAGCACACCGCCGCGGTCGCTTGCTGACCGCCTGGGCGCTCGGGGCTGCCGCGGCAGTCACGCTCGCCGCCTGCTCGTCGCCGTCCG
>JBQCCU010000003.1:0-5027 GCA_051961935.1 Amnibacterium sp.
CGAGGGCACCGAACCCGGCGACGCGATCGCTCGGGGCGTAGACGATCGAGGCGGTGCCGGCGAAGGGCAGCAGGTGGTGCTCGCAGGTGGAGACGAAGGGGACGTCCCGGAACGCCACCGGGCCCGGGACCGCCACGTCGGCGACGGCGGCCGCCGCGAGGGCGGGAGCGGGGTCGACGCCGACTCCGGCGAACCGCTCGACGCCGAGCTCCGCCACCCGGGCGGCCGTGGCGGCGAGCGCCGGGCGGTCGGGGTCCTCCCCCATCGCCCGGAGGAACTCGGCGACGGCCGCCGCGGCCCTGGCCCGATCGACGGTCATGCGCGTTCCCTGAGGGCGGCGAGCAGGTCGCGCACGCGGCCGCGGCCGGGCAGCACGGCGTCCGGCTCGACCTCCAGCCACGGGGCGAGCACGAAGTCGCGCTCGTGCGCCCGCGGATGCGGGACGGTGAGCCCCGGGGCTGCGAGGCGCTCGTCGCCGTAGGCGATCAGGTCGAGGTCGAGCGTGCGGTCGCCCCAGTGCTCGAGCCGCTCCCGGCCGAACACGCGCTCGATGCCGAGCAGCGCGGTGAGCAGGGCGTCGGGCGGAAGCGTCGCCTCGCCGACCGCGACGCGGTTCACGTACCGCGGCTTGGCGGGATCCGGGCCCGCGGAGGTGAGCGCGACGGTCGTGCGCGGCGCGGAGGCGGCGGTGATCGTGAGGCCGGGCAGGCGGCGCAGCGCCGCGAGGGCCGCCTCGAGGGTCGTGGCGGGGTCGCCGAGGTTGCCGCCGAGCGCGAGCACGACGTGGTGGTGCGGCAGCAGGCGCTCCGCCACCCGCTCGACGCACACCGCCACGTCGCCGAACGGCAGCCCGATCGGCGCCTGCGGCTTGTGGATCGTGACGGCGACCCGATCGACCCGCTCGTCGTCGAGGACGAGGCGGGCGACGCGGTCGGCGACCGTCTCGATCAGGTCGACGGGGTCGCGCTCCACGGCCGCGACGATCGCCTGCGCGAGCTCGCCGTAGTGCACGGTGCCGCGCACGTCGTCCGTCGCGGCGGCGACGGCGAGCGGCACGTCCAGCTCGACGTCCACGACGAAGTCCTGGCCCTGCTCGCGCTCCTCGGGATGCACCCCGTGGAAGGCGTGCACGGTGAGGCCGGACAGGCGGATGCGGTCGGTCACGCGGCGCCTCCGAGGGCCTCGAGCGCCCCGAGGGCGACGCGCGTGGCCGCCACGTCGTGCACGCGCAGGCCCCACACGCCCCGCTCGGCGAGCAGCGCGGAGAGCACGGCCGTGGGCAGGTCGCGGGCCTCGGCGGGGGCCCCCTCCGGGGCGAGCGCGGCGAGGAACCGCTTGCGGGAGACGCCGACCAGCAGGCGGACCCCGTCGACCGCGAGCTCGTCGACGCGGGCGAGCAGCGCCCAGTTCTCGGCGGCACCCTTGGCGAACCCGATGCCGGGGTCGAGCACGAGCCGCTCGTCGGGGATGCCCGCGTCCCGCGCGGCCGCGAGGCGCTGCCCGAGCTCGGCCCGCACCTCGCCGACGACGTCGGCGTAGTCCGGGGCGGTCGCGGCCGGCCCGCGCGAGTGCATGAGCACGAGGTCCGCGGAGGAGGCGGCGACGACCGGCAGCATCCGCGGATCCGCCGTGCCGCCGGAGACGTCGTTCACCATCGCGGCACCGGCGGCGAGCGCGGCCTCGGCGACCGCGGCGGAGCGGGTGTCGACGCTGACGCGGATGCCGTCGCCGGCGAGCGCGGTGACCACCGGCACGACGCGGCGCAGCTCCTCCGCCTCCGGCACGTCGGCGGCGCCCGGGCGGGTCGACTCCCCGCCCACGTCGACCACGTCGGCGCCCGCCGCGACGAGCGCCCGGCCGTGCGCGATCGCGGCGCGGGCGTCGAGGTAGCGGCCGCCGTCGCTGAACGAGTCGGGCGTGGTGTTCAGGACACCGAGGAGGACGGGGCGGGCGGACATGGCTCGCGCAAGGCTACTTCCCCGCCGCGCGGCCCGAAGGCGGCGGTTCAGGCCTCGACGGGCTCGGCGTCCTCCCGGGCGTCGCCGGCGAGGACGCCGAGCTCGCTCCGCACCACGGAGACGAGCAGCCGCATCCGGTCGATGTCGGAGTGGTAGCCGACGAGCGAGTAGGCGTTCACGCCGTCGATGACCGCGAGCAGCAGGTGGGCGACCGTGTCGGGGTCGGCGGGCAGGAAGTCGCCGGCTCGGACCCCCCGGCGGATGACCGAGGCGACGAACCCGTGCCAGGCGCCCTCCTCCGCGCGGACGGCCGCGCCGAGCGCCTGGTTGCGGCGCCCGAGGCTCCACGACTCGAGCCAGACCGCGTCGACGTCCATCCGCACGGGCAGCGCGAGCGTGTCGAGCAGCGCGGACAGCTGGGTGGCGGGGGCCGGGTTCGCGAGCACGACCCGCTTCACCTCGGCGAGCTCGGCGCCGACGATCCGCGAGAACACCTCGGCGACGAACCCGTCCAGGTCGGGTCGGTGGTGGAGCACGACCTTCGGCGTGGTGCCGGCCCGCGCCGCGATCGCCTCGGCGGTCACGGCGTGCAGGCCCACGTCGAACGCGACCGCGACCGCGGCCTCGAGCAGCTCGTCGGCCGTCACCTGGTTCGGCTTGCGCCTCATGGTCCCTCCGCGGTTCGGGATGCGCGGGAGGCCTCGGTGGTGCTCGGAAGGACCGGCGCGTGGAACGGATCCGCACCATGGTCCCCGGGACGTCCCGTTTCCCGCGGACGCGGGCGCCGCGAGTCGCGGTGCGCACCCGAATCCTGCCCCCACCAGGGCGGCGGCGCGCGCCCCCGTTCGTGCGCCCCGGGGAACCGGGGTCAGCCGGGGGCGAGCCGCGCGAGCCCCGCCGCGAACAGCGCCGCGCCGCCCTGGGCGGGATGGCGGACGGGGATCGCGGTCACGCCCGCGGCGGCGAGCGCCCCCTCCGCCTTCCTGCCGCCGGCCACCACCCGGCGGATGCGGAACGCGGCGAGCAGCTCGAGCGTGACGGCGATGCCGGCGCGCACCTCCGCCGGCCGCGGCGTGCGGTTCGACGCCCGGTTCCCCGCCTGGAACGGATGATGCGGCACGACCGGCCACGACACCGGCAGCGGGCGGCCCCAGCGGGCGAGGCTCGCCGCCACCACGGCGGAGGACGCCTCCCAGGCGGCGGCGGGCGCCGCAGGCACCGCGAATCCGTCGCCCGCCGGATCGCCCGTCAGCAGGCCCGGCCGGGCGGTGAGCTCCCGCATGCTGAAGAACGGCACACCCGTCACCGTCGCGCCGCGCCAGCCGGGCGCTTCGGCGATGAGGGCGGTGTCGGCGCCCGACACGAGGTGCAGGTAGCGGCGGAGGTTCGCGAGCCGAATCGCCCCCGGCGGTGTCGCGGGGTCCCACAGCGCCTCCGCGTCCGGCGGCACCGGCACCTCGGCGAGCAGCGCGAAGAAGCGGTCGAGGTCGATGCGCGCGCCGCTCAGGATCGCCCGCGTCCGCGTCGGCCGGGCGTCACGACGGTGCGGGCCCGCAGGACGTGGGAGCGGCCGGCCGGCCACCGGTGCCGCAGGTCGTCGGCGAGCCGGGCGCCGAGGACCGCGTCGCCGTTCACGGTCGGATGGTGGGTGACGGGGTCGATGATGTCGTCGACGTCGGCCGCGGTGAACCAGCCCTCCTGCAGGGGCGAGATGTAGCGCACGTGCAGCCGCGCGGCCGCGGCGGCGAGGATGCGGTCGACCCGGGTCTGCACCGCGGTCACCGGCCACGGGTCGGGGCCGGGACCGAGCATCACGATCCGGGCGTGCGGGAGCGTCTCCCGCACCCCCACGACCGTGCGGGTCACCGCTCCCGGCAGCGCCGAGAGGTCGTCGGGGTCGTCGTTGCTGCCGCCCTGGAGGATCACGAGGTCCGCCTCGGTGCCGAGCGGGATCCGCGCGGCCCGGTCCGGGTAGGGGCTGGTGCCGCCCGGGGCGTGCAGGTAGCCGCTGCCCGACTCGCCGTCGACGACCGCGCTCATGCCGAGGTCGTCCGCCGCGTCCTGGATGAGCGCGTGCGCGGGATCCGCGAAGGCCCCCGCGGCCCACGAGTCCCCGATCGCGTAGATGCGCCCCGCACCGGCGGGCGAGCCGTGCAGCGTGGCCGCGCCGGTGAGCGCGAGCGACACCAGGCCGGCGACCGCCGCCTTGGGGATCAGGGGCACCCGCCAAGGATGCACCGGCGCACGCGTTCCCGGGAAGCGCCCGAGCCGACTCATCTCGAGCGGTCGCGTCGGCGAGGATGAGCCCGTGGCAGCGCTTCCCGAGACCAGGGTCCCCGATCCCGCCGACGCCCCCGAGCTGCGCTGGGGGGTGCTCGGGCCGGGCGAGATCGCGGGCGACTTCGTCGCCGCGCTGCAGCGGCACACGCGGCAGCGGGTGGTCGCGGTCGGCTCCCGCAGCACCGACCGGGCGGCGTCGTTCGCGGAGCGGTACGACGTGCCCCACGTCCACACCGGCTACGAGGCTCTCGTGGCGGATCCGGACGTCGACATCGTCTACGTCGCCACGCCCCACAGCGAGCACACCCGCAACGCCCTGCTGGCGATCGAGGCCGGCAAGCACGTGCTGATCGAGAAGCCGGTGGCGACGACCGCCGCGAACGCGCGGCGCATCTTCGACGCGGCCGCCGCGGCGGGCGTCTTCGCGATGGAGGCGATGTGGACGCGCTTCCTGCCGCAGACCGACGTCGTCGCCCAGCTGCTCGGATCGGGCGCGCTCGGCGAGCTGTCGCTCGCCACCGCCGACTTCGCGGGCGGCGGGGCGACGCGGGATCCGAGCAGTCGGCTGCTCGACCCGGACCAGGGCGGCGGCGCGCTCCTCGATCTCGGGGTGTACGTCGCATGGTGGACGCAGTTCGCGCTCGGCACCCCGCAGGAGGTGACCGCCCGCGGCGCCCTCGGCCCGACCGGCGTCGACGAGCAGGCGGTGCTGCTCACCCGCGCCGGGGCTGCGCAGGGCATCGGGGTCACCGGCTTCCACGGCCGCACGGCGTGGACGGCGTCGATCGT
>JBQCCU010000004.1:0-6015 GCA_051961935.1 Amnibacterium sp.
CCCGGCATCCAGCACGGCGCGCCCTGGGTCGCGCTCGCCGCGCTGCTGCTGTTCATCGCGAGCTTCGCGATCGGCCTCGGGCCCGTGTTCTGGCTGATGATCTCCGAGATCTTCCCGATCGGGATCCGCAGCAAGGCGATGTCGGTCTCCACGGTCGCGAACTGGCTCGCCAACTTCATCGTCGCCGGAACCTTCCTCACGGTGACCCACGCGATCACGAGCCAGGGCACCTTCTTCGTCTACACCGGCATCGGCGTCATCGCCTTCCTCTTCTTCGCGTGGAAGGTCCCCGAGACGAAGAACCGGAGCCTCGAGGACATCCAGGAGGAGCTCACCGGGCGGTCCGGGACCGAGGAGGCGCCCGAGCGTCAACGCGCCTGACCGACGGGCGGCAGACTGAGCGGCATCCGTTCCGAGAGCGAGGAGCTCCCATGGCCGAACCGGCCGCCGCCCGCGTCGCCGTCTACATCGACTTCGACAACATCGTCATCGGCCGCTACGACCAGGTGCACGGCCGCAGCAGCTACCACCGCGACCGGGCGAGGGCGACGGACGCCGCCTCCGAGGCGGAGTTCGCGGAGCGGCTCGAGCAGGCCACGGTCGACCTCGGGGCGATCATCGACTTCGCCTCCTCCTTCGGCACCCTCGTGCTCACGCGGGCGTACGCCGACTGGTCCGCGGCCGTGAACGCCGCCTACCGCGACCAGCTCGTCGGGCGGGCGGTCGACCTGGTGCAGCTGTTCCCGGCGGCCGCCTACGCGAAAAACGGCGCGGACATCCGGCTCGCGGTGGACGCCGTCGAGGACATGTTCCGGCTGCCGGACCTCACGCACATGGTGATCGTGGCCGGCGACTCGGACTACATCGCGCTCGCGCAGCGCTGCAAGCGGCTCGGCCGGTACGTCGTCGGCATCGGCGTCGCGGGGTCGACGAGCCGCTCGCTCGGCGCCGCCTGCGACGAGCTCGTCACCTACGACGCGCTCCCCGGCGTGCCGCCGCGTCCCGTTCCCGGCGAGGAGGCGCCTGAGCCCCGCCGCGGCCGGCGCTCGGGCCGGCGTTCCGCGAAGCGCACGCCCGCCGACGAGCCCCTGCCGGAGTCGGAGGAGGTCGCCGACCAGACGGAGGACGACGAGGAGGAGGACCCGCAGGCCGCGGCGACCGACCTGCTGCAGCGCGCGCTGCGCCTCGGCCAGGAGAAGGACGACGCCGACTGGCTGCACAACTCCGCGGTGAAGACCCAGATGAAGCGGATGGACCCGTCGTTCTCCGAGCGGGCGCTCGGCTACCGCTCCTTCTCCGACTTCCTGCGCTCCCGCGGCGACCTCGTCGAGCTCGACGAGAGCAGCACCGCGCGCCTCGTGCGGCTCGCCGAGCCGAAGGGCTGACAGCACCCTTCAACCCGCCGCTTCTAGCGTCGGAGCGCAGCTTCGGGAACCGGGAGGGGCGATGACCAGGCGCAACCTCGCCCCGCGCATCCTCGACGCGACCGTGCACCGGTTCGAGCCGCTCGCGCCCGACTGGCTCGTCCGGGTCGTCGCGCCGAAGCAGGCGCCCGTGCCGTGGCCCGACATGGTGCGCTTCGCCGTCTCGGTGACCACGCCGCTCGCGGTCGGGATCCTCACCGGACAGGGCGGACTCGGCGGCTTCGCCGCGATGGGTGCGCTGCTCGGCGCGTTCGGTGACGCCGGCGGCCCGTTCCGGCGCCGCCTCAGGCGCCTGCTCGTCGGCCTCGTCTGCGCGCTGGCCGGGCTGCTGATCGGCCGCCTGCTCCTGCCCGCGGGCCTCGCCGCCGTCCCGGTGGTCGCCGCCGTCGGCGTCGTCTCGGCCCTGCTCTCGAACGCGAGCGCCGAGCTGTCGTTCGGCGGCCTGCAGCTGCTCGTCTACCTCGCGATCGCCGGGGGTCCCGCCCACGCCGCGCCGCTCCCGGCGCTCGTCGCCGCGATCGTCGCCGGCGCGGCCTTCTCGAGCCTCGTCTCCTTCGTGCAGACCCGCGTCGTCCCGGTCGTCGACCGGCCGCCGCTCGCGGTGGCGGCCGTGCTCGGCGAGCTCGTCGACCTGCTCGAGCTGCTCGCCCACGACGACCGGCCGGACGCGGACGCCGAGCGGCGGGCGCGCCGGCGGATCTCGATCGCGGTCGGTCGCGCCTACGACGCCGTCGCTGCGGCGCGCGCCACCGCACCCGGCCGCCGCGCGGACCTGCGTCGCCTCGCTGGGCTGCTCGCCGCGGTCACGCAGCTCGCGGCGGTCGCGGCCGACGCGGCCAGGGAGGACCCGAGGGACCTGGCCGCCGCGGTCCCCGAGATCCGCGCGCTGCAGGACCGCATCGTGCATCCGCGACGTGGGCCGCTGCCGGCGCCGTCGGGCACCGGGCGGACGGGGACCGCGCTCGCCAGGGCGATGGAGCGCCTCGAGCGGGCCGACGCGTCGGCGGGGTCCGGCATCCCCGGGCAGGCACGGCAGCGGCTCCGCGGCATCGTCGCCCAGGCGACCAGGGGCCGCCACGCGTGGCTCTTCGCCGCCCGCCTCGGGCTCACCCTCGCGGTGGCCGAGCTCCTCACCCGGCTGCTCCCCCTCGAGCGGTCCTACTGGGTGCTGCTCACCGCCGCGGTCGTCCTGAAGCCGGACTTCGGCTCGGTCTTCGCCCGTGGTCTCCAGCGCACCCTCGGCACCCTGGTGGGCGTGCTGCTCGGGGCCGGGGTGCTCCTGCTCGTCCCCCGCGGGCCGCTGCTGCTGCTCCCCGTGGCCCTGTTCGCCCTCCTGTTCCCGTTCGGCTCGAGCCGGAACTACGGGATGCTCTCGACGTTCCTCACCCCGCTCGTGCTGCTGCTCGTCGACTTCGGTGGCCTGCCGACGGCGGGGGTCGCGCTCGGGCGCCTGCTCGACACGCTCCTCGGGTCCGCGGTCGTGCTCCTCGTCGGCTACCTGCCATGGCCGGAGACGTGGCGGCTGGACGTCGACGGCGCGGCCGCCGGCGCCCTCGAGGCCCTCGCCGACTACGCCGCGGTCGCGCTCGCCGCGCCCCCGGCCGTCGTCGCGCCGGCCCGCCGCCGCGCCTACGGGGCCCTCGCCGACATGCGCTCCGAGCTGCAGAGCGCGCTGGCCGAGCCGACGCCGCGGGCCCGCGTGGCGTCGGCGTGGTACCCGCTCGTCACCCAGCTGGAGCAGATCGCCGACGACCTGCGCGACGCCTCGATCCTCGACCGCCGCGTCGCGGACGCGCCGCTCGACGGCCTCGCGGACCCCGTCGTCGACGGCCTGCGCGACCTCGCCGAGGCGGTGCGGGCGCACCGCACGCCGGGCACCTCGCCGCTGCCCGAGTCCGGCATGCTCGCGCCGGCCGCCGCGGGCGTCGCCGGGCTCCGGCGGCTGCTGAGCGGGCTCGCCTCGTGACCCGGACGGACCCACTCGTTACCCGACTCACGACGAATGTCCAGTCATCTGTCAGAGGCCGGTGCGGTCGGCCCGCTTGAATCGGGCCTGCCCCGCCGCGCGTCCCGTGCGACCCATCCGGACCGGCGGGATGGAAGGTGGACGCCATGCCCGTGGTGCGATCCGCGCCCGCAGCGGTGCTGGACGGCCGATACCGTCTGGGCCCCCTGCTCGGGCGGGGCGGCATGGCCGACGTCTGGCGCGCGACCGACCTCACGACCGGCACCGACGTCGCGATCAAGCTGTTCCGCGACGACGTGTCGGCGGGCGTCGATCCCGACCGGGCCGCCAAGGAGACCGCCGCCGCGCGCGGTCTCCGGCATCCCGCCGTCGTGCAGGTGCTCGGCACCTCCCCGCAGGACGGCGAGTCGACCTACCTCGTGCTCGAGCTCGTCGAAGGCGGCGACCTGGGAGCGCTCCTCGAGGAAGGGCCGCTGGAGCCCGAGGTGGTGCGCGAGATCGCGGCCGACGTCGCCGACGCCCTCACCGTGCTCCACGCGCGCCGCCTCGTCCACCGCGACGTGAAGCCCGGGAACATCCTCGTGCTCGACACGCCCGGCCCGGTCGCCGCGAAGCTCGCGGACTTCGGGATCGTCGCCGCGCTCGACGGCACGCGCCTCACGGCCACCGACACAATCCTCGGCACCGCCGCGTACCTGAGCCCGGAGCAGGTGCAGGGCGCGGAGGTCGGTACCGCGAGCGACGTGTACGCGCTCGGGCTCGTGCTGCTCGAGGCGCTCACCGGCGAGCGGGCGTTCCCCGGCGGCCTCGCCGAGTCCGCGATCGCGCGGCTGAACCGTCCTCCGCGGCTTCCCCCTGACGCCTCCCCCCGGCTCGCGAGCCTGCTGTCCGCGATGACCGCGCTCGACCCGGCGCAGCGACCCCGCGCGACGGAGGTGGCGGCGACCCTCCGCGCCCTCGCCGGAGCGATGACGGGCGATCCCGACGCGACCGGCCGCGTGGTCCGCGTCGAATCGGCCCCTGCGGCCCGTCCGCCCGCCCCGCTCCGGCTCGTCGGTGCGGCAGCGGCGGTCGTGGTCGCGCTCGGCACGGGGGTCGCCCTGCTCACGGACGGGGCCACGCCGGCGGCGGTGCCGGTCGCGGCCGGCACCGCGCCCGTCGCGCCCGACTCCGCGACCACCCCGAAGGCGGTGCCGACCGCGCATCCGAGCCCCACCGCCGTGCCGACCGCGTCCGCGCTGCAGGCGGTCGTGGCGATCAGCGCGACCCGCAGCGATCCGCCCCCCACCCCCGTCCGGCATCCCGCGGCGACCGCGAGCCCGGTCCCCCACGCCCACCCGGCGCACCCGGCGCCCGCGCATGGGAAGCCCGCGCACGGGAAGCACGGGACGCCGCCGCGGCACGGTGGACCGGCGCAGCACGCGAAGCCGCCGCACCACGCGAAGCCGCCGAAGCCCGCGCACCACGCGCCGAAGCCCGTGAAGGGTGCCCCCGGCCGGCACTGACGAAACGATCAGGGCGGCCCGGTAGACCGGTGGCCCATGACGGACGGGCTCGGATCGGCACCGGGCGACGTCGTCGGCGGGCGCTACCGGCTCGACAGCGTGCTCGGCCAGGGCGGCATGTCCGTCGTCTGGCGGGCCACCGACCTCAAGCTCGACCGGGCCGTCGCCGTGAAGGTGTTCCGCGCCGAGGTCGCCGAGGCGATCGACCCGCAGCGGACCGCCCGGGAGAGCCACCTGCTGGCCGGGGTGCACCATCCCGCGGTGGTGGGCGCGCACGACGCCTCCCCCGCGGGCGCCCCCGTCACCTTCCTCGTGATGGAGCTCGTCGAGGGCGCCGACCTCAGGACGCTGCTCACCCGGGGTGCGCTCGACGTCGACCTCACCCGGCGCGTCATCGCGGACGTCGCGGATGCGCTCGCACTCCTGCACGGTCGTGGCGTGGTGCACCGGGACGTGAAGCCGGCGAACATCCTCGTGGTCGACGAGCACGAGCGGGACCGCACGGGCATCACCGCCAAGCTCACGGACCTCGGGATCGCGCAGGCGGTGGACGGCACCCGCATCACCTCGAGCGACATGATCCTCGGCACCGCGGCCTACCTGAGCCCGGAGCAGGTGCGCGGTGACGCGGTCGGGGCGGCGAGCGACGTGTACGCCGCGGGCCTCGTGCTCCTCGAGTGCCTCACCGGGCGCCGCGCGTTCCCCGGGCCGCCCGCCGAGGCCGCCGTCGCCCGTCTGTCCGCCGCGCCGCCGATCCCGGCTGAGGCCTCCCCCGAGCTGGCCGCCCTGCTCGGCGCGATGACCGCCCTCGACCCGGTGGCGCGGCCGGCGGCGAGTGCCGTCGCCGCGATCCTGCGCGACCTGGCCGGATCGATGACCGCGCCGGAGGCCGCCGACACGGCGCCCGTGCCGCGGGCCGCCGCGTCGCTGCTCGGCGCGGCCCCCGTCGCCGCGCTCGCGGCGGACGCCCTGCACGGCGACGGGCTGCCCGGGGACGAGCTGGCCGGGGACGAGCTGCCCGGCGCCGAGCCCGCAGGGGTCCGGCGCCGCCCGCTGCTCGTCCCGGCGATCGCCGCCGCGACGGTCGGTCTGCTCGGCGTGGTCGGCGTGGTGCTGTCCG
>JBQCCU010000005.1:0-2594 GCA_051961935.1 Amnibacterium sp.
CAGGGCCTCCGCCCGCAGCCGCGCGTCGTTCTCGCCGACGCCGGCGGTGAAGGTCAGCACGTCGAGACCGCCGAGGAGCGCCGTGTAGGCGCCGATGTAGTGCTTCAGCCGGTGGACCGTCGTGTCGAGCGCCAGGCGTGCGGCGGCGTCTCCCGACTCCGCAGCGTGCCGAACGTCGCGCATGTCGCCGTGGCCCGAGAGCCCGAGCAGGCCGCTGCGGCGGTTGAGCAGCTCGTCGAGGTCATCGATCCCGAGACCGGCGCGGCGCGCGAGATGCACCAGCACGGCCGGGTCCAGGTCGCCGGACCGGGTGCCCATCACGAGCCCCTCCAGCGGAGTCATCCCCATCGAGGTGTCGACCGAGCGACCGCCGTCGACCGCGCACGCCGACGCGCCGTTGCCGAGGTGGAGGACGATCTGCTTCAGGTCGGCGAGCGGACGGCCGAGGAACTCCGCCGCCGCGCCCGACACGTACTTGTGGGAGGTGCCGTGGAAGCCGTACCGGCGGACGCGGTGCCGCTCGGCGAGCGCCGCGTCGATCGCGTAGGTGTATGCCTCGGGCGCGAGCGTCTGGTGGAAGGCCGTGTCGAAGACGGCGACGTGCTGCACGTCGGGGAAGGCGGCCTTGGCTGCGCGGATCCCCTCCAGGTTGGCCGGGTTGTGCAACGGCGCCAGGTCGGCGAGATCCTCGATGTTGATCTCGACCAGGGGTGTGACGATCGTCGGCTCGAAGAACCGCTTGCCGCCGTGGACCACCCGGTGCCCGACCGCGGCGAGCGGGTTCTCTTCGAGGCTCGGACCTTCCGCGTCGAACGCGTCGAGCATCACCCGGAAGGCGGCGGTGTGATCCGGGATGGCGAGCGTCGTCTCCCATCTGCCGCGGGGACCGGTGTGCCGGATGTGCCCGGAGGCCTCGCCGATCCGCTCGATCAGCCCGGAGGCCAGTGCTTTCTCGCTGCCGGCGTCGATCAGCTGGTACTTGAGCGACGACGAGCCGCTGTTGACCACCAGCACGGCGCTCATGACAGCGCTGCCTGGATCGCGGTGATCGCCACGGTGTCCACGATGTCGTCGACGGTCGCTCCGCGCGACAGATCGTTGATCGGTTTGCGCAGGCCCTGCAGCACCGGACCGATCGCGACGGCGCCGGCGCTGCGCTGCACGGCCTTGTACGTGTTGTTGCCGGTGTTGAGGTCGGGGAAGATGAAGACCGTCGCGCGGCCGGCGACCTGGGACCCGGGCATCTTGGCGGCGCCGACGGCGGCGTCGGCGGCCGCGTCGTACTGGATGGGCCCGGCGACGGCGAGCTGCGGCTCTCGCTCACGGACGAGCTCGGTCGCCGCGCGGACCTTGTCGACGTCCGCTCCCGCTCCGGAGTCCCCCGTGGAGTACGACAGCATGGCCACGCGCGGCTCGATGCCGAACTGCTCGGCCGTCCGCGCCGACGAGACGGCGATGTCGGCCAGCTGTTCGGCCGTGGGATCGGGGACGACGGCGCAGTCGCCGTAGACCAGGACGCGGTCGGCCAGGGCCATCAGGAACACGCTCGACACGACGGACACGCCGGGGCGGGTCTTGATGATCTCGAACGCCGGCCGGATGGTGTGCGCCGTCGTGTGCGCCGCGCCGGAGACCATCCCGTCGGCCAGGCCCAGGTGCACCATCATCGTGCCGAAGTAGGAGGCGTCGGTGACGGTGTCCGCCGCCTGGTCGACCGTGATGCCCTTGTGGGCGCGCAGCTTCGCGTACTCGTTCGCGAACCGGAGCCGGAGGACGTCGTCGAACGGGCTCAGCACCTCCGCGCGGCTGAGGTCGAGGCCCAGCTCGATCGCCCGCGAGCGCACCTCGAACGGCTCGCCGAGGATCGTCAGGCGCGCGACCCCGCGCGCGAGCAGGGTGGCGGCGGCGCGGAGGATGCGGTCGTCCTCGCCCTCCGGCAGAACGATGTGCTTGTCGGCGGCCCGGGCTCGCTCGATGAGGTCGTACTCGAACATGAGCGGCGTGACGACCTGGTGGCGCGAGACGTCGAGCAGCGCCAGGAGCCGGTTCGCGTCGACGTGACGCTCGAACAGTGCGAGCGCGGTGTCGTACTTGCGCTGCGAATCCGCGGCGAGCCGCCCGCGGGCGTGGGTGATGCGCACGACCGTCTCGTAGGTGTCGAGCGAGGTCCGCACGATCGGCAGCGGCGAGCGCAGCCCGGAGAGCAGCCGCTCGATGGGTTCGGGGAGGTCGAAGCCGCCGTTGAGCACGATGCCCGCGATGGACGGGAACGTGCCGGACGCGTTCGCCATGAGCACGGCCAGCAGCACCTCGGTGCGGTCGCCGGGGACGACGACGACCGCGCCCTCGACCAGGCGCGGCAGCACGTTGTTCATCGACATGCCGGCGACGACGACGCCGAGCGCCTCGCGCGCCAGCAGCGCCTCCTCGCCGGCGATGAGGGTGGCGCCGGTCTGCTCCATGATCGAGCGGATGCTCGGCGCGACCAGGAACGGGTCCTCCGGGATCGCCCACACCGGCGGGCGGTCGGTGATGCCCGCCGCAGCCGCCGCGGCGCCGACGGCCGAGCCGACCGCGGCGATGATCGCATCCAG
>JBQCCU010000006.1:0-4928 GCA_051961935.1 Amnibacterium sp.
GCCCTGCTCCACCGTGCCGTCCCACGAGTTCCAGTGGCCGCCGGCGTCGAGCTTGTCCAGGATCGCGCGCTGCAACGTCGTCTCCCGGGGCAGCGTCGATCGATCCGGCATGCCCCGCTTGCGGAACACGAAGTAGATCGCGTCCTCGTCCGCGACGCTCGGGCCGCCCTCGAGCGTCCACCGCTTCTGGAACCGCACCATGTTCGATTCGGGCTTCAGCACCTCCGCGAGCTGCGGGTCGAGGAGCCACGACCCGCAGTGGAACCGGCTCGTCGGGTAGTCCGGGAAGCACCGCGCGAAGAAGGCCGCGGCTTGCGCGAAGGAGTCGTCGACCGACTCCGGGGTCAGCGGACCGGTCTCGGGGATGTGCGTGGACAGCTGCCAGCCGTCCGCGCGCTGCATCAGGTTGTACTGCAGCCTCCCGAGCCAGTAGAGGTTCCCGGTGAACGGGAGCGTCATCCACTGGTAGGTGTCGACCCCGAACGCGCCGTAGGTGCGGCGATGCACCCACACCTGCTGGCCGAGGTCCGCGAGGGAGCGGTCCGACACCGACGCGGGGATGCCGCGCGAACGGTGGAACGCCCGGACGTCGTCGGCAACCGCGAGCAATGCGAGCAGCGGCAGCACGCCCACGCCTCGCCAGTCGCTCGTCGCGGCCGGGTGGTCGAGGGTCGGCGTGGTCCCGACGACGCCGATGGCCGCCCTCAGGGTCTGCGCCATCGCCTCGATGTCCGCGAGGCGGTCGCCGTCCTCCAGCGCGGCCGCGATCGCCTGCTGCGCATCCCCGCGGTCGTCCTCCTGGAAGCCGAGGACATCGAGCGCGCGGTCGTCCGCGGCGGCGGCGAGCCGGGCGGACAGGTCGAACGTGCCGGTCATGCCGCCACCTCCATGGAATCCGCGACCCGGCCCGCGTGCTCCGACTCGTCCCCGCGGCCCGCCTGATCGGCAGCGACGTGACAGGCGACCTGGTGCCCGGGCTGCAGCTCCAGCAGCGGCGGCGTGACCGTCCGGCAGACGGCCTTCGCCACGGGGCACCGGTCGACGAACCGGCACCCGGGCTTCGGGTCGATCACCTTCGGCGGCTCGCCGGCCGCCTCCTTCGCCGTCATCGTGAGCGGCGCCCGCGGGTCGGGCACCGCGGCGACCAGCAGCTGCGTGTACGGGTGCAGCGGCGCCTGCAGCACCTCCTCCACCGGGCCGGACTCCACGACGCGACCGGCGTACATCACCATCATCCGGTCGGCGACGTAGCGCGCACTCGCGATGTCGTGCGTGATGTAGAGCAGCGAGACGTGCTCCACGTCCCGCAGCTTCGCCATGACGTTCAGCAGTCCGATGCGCACCGAGATGTCGAGCATCGAGACGGGCTCGTCGGCCAGGATCACCTTCGGCCGGTAGGCGAGCGCCTGCGCGAATCCGATCCGCTGCCGCTGGCCGCCGGACATCTCGTACGGGTACTTCCTCAGCACCTCGCTCGCCGGGGTCATGCCAACGGCCTCCAGCACCCGCTCCGCCTCCGCGCGCCGTCCTTCGGCGTCGAGGTCCGTTCGATGCAGCTTCAGCCCCCGCTGGATGCCGTGGGAGACCGGGTAGGACTGGTTGAGCGAGCTGAACGGGTCCTGGAACACCATCGGCACCGCGGACCGGTACCGCATCTGATCCGCGCGGCTCCTCAGCCGCGAGAGCGGCGTGCCCTGGAACAGGATCTCCCCCGAGCTCGGCTTGTACACCTGGGCGAGCAGCCGGGCGATCGTGGACTTGCCGCTCCCGCTCTCCCCCACCAGCGCGACGATCTCCGACTCGTCGATGACGAAGTTCGCGTCGTCCACGGCGTGCAGGTCGTGCCGATCGATGAACCCCCCGACCCGGAACACCCGGGTCAGGCCACGTGCCTCGAGGATCGGTGTGCTCACAGTCCGCTCCCCTCCGGTGCGGCGCCGACCGGTTCGGGGACGTCCGACGGCTTGTTGTGCGGCGAGTACAGCAGGCAGCGCGCCCGCGCGTCGCCCACTTGGTACAGCTCCGGCTCGACGCGCCTGCAGTCCGCGTACGCCAGCGGGCAGCGCGGCTCGTACCGGCAGGCGGGCGGCATCGCGGAGAGCGCCGGCGGGGCACCGGGGATGCCCACCAGCGGGACCTTCGGGCCGCGGATGGAGGGGAACGCCTCGAGGAGCCCCTTCGAGTACGGGTGGGCCGGGCTGTCGAACACCGTCCGGGTCGCCCCGAACTCGACCTCCTGGCCCGCGTACATGACCAGCAGCCGGTCGGAGAAGTGGCTGACCAGCGACATGTCGTGGGTGACGAACAGCACCGCGAAGCCGAGGAGCTGCTGCAGCTCCTTGATCTGCAGCATCAGCGAGCGCTGGGCGACCACGTCGAGCGCGGAGGTGGGCTCGTCCATGATGATCAGCTCCGGTGAGAACAGCAGCGCCATCGCGATCATGGCCCGCTGCCGCATGCCGCCGGAGAGCTGATGGGGGTAGCTGCGCAGGTGGAGCCTGTCGATCCCGACGAGGGCGAGCACCTCCTCGGAGCGTCGCTTGATCTCGGCCTTGTCCTTGACCCCGTGCGCCCGCATCGTGTCCGCGTACTGATCCGCGATCCGCGTGACGGGGTTCAGCGCGTTCATCGCGGACTGCATGACCACCGACATGTTCCGCCAGCGGACCGGCGCCAGCTGCTTGTCGTTCATCGTGACCAGGTTGCTGCCGCGGAAGACGACCTCGCCGCTCGCGATGCGGGCCGGAGCGCTCAGGAGCTGGGCGATGCCGAACAGCATCGTCGACTTCCCGCAGCCCGACTCGCCGACGACCGCGACGAACTCCCCCGGGTTCACGGTGAGGTCGACGGCGTCGACCGCCACGACGGGCCCCGAGGACGTGTCGTAGACGACGGTCAGGCCGCGGACCTCCAGCAGCGGGCCCTCACGCGTCCCGTCGCCCGCGGCGCCTCGTCCCGCCGCCGCAGTCGCGCTCGCGTCAGTTCCCGGCACGGTTCCTCCTGCTCCGCCGCACCGGCCGGAGGGCCGGGTTGGAGATCTCGTCGAATGCGTAGTTGAGCAGGGCGAACGCCGCCCCGAGGAGCGCGATGCAGAGCCCGGGCGCGACCACCCACCAGGCCTGCCCGGTCTGCAGCGCCTCGGCCGACTGGGCCCAGTGCAGCATGCTGCCCCAGCTGATCGAGCTCGCGCTGCCGAGTCCGATGAACTGCAGGCCGGCCGCGGTGAGCACCGCGTACAGGGCCGTGCCGAGGAAGTTCGCCGCGATGAGCGAGATCATGCCGGGGAGCATCTCGAAGACGACGATGTAGAGCCAGCTCTCGCCGCGCACGCGCGCGGATTCCAGGAAGTCCCGGCGACGCAACGACAGCGCCTGCGCGCGCAGCTGGCGGGCCCCGTAGGACCATCCCGTGATGACGAGCACGAAGATGATGACCCCGAGGTTCCCCCCGTTGGCGTAGGCCGCGATCACGATGATCAGCGGGAACGCCGGGATGACGAGGAACACGTCGGTCAGCAGCGACAGGACGTCGTCCGGGATCCCGCCCAGGTACGCGGCCGCGACACCGATCAGCACCGACAGCACGGTCGCCAGGGCGCCGGCCGCGAGCGCGACGATCAGGGTCTCGCGGGTTCCCCAGACGAGCTGCGCCCAGATGTCCTGACCGAACGACGTGGTGCCGAGCAGGTGCTGGGGACTCGGCGGCAGGCTCAGCCCGTACGCGCGGTCGTACGGGTGCTGCACCGGGGTGAACAGCTGCGGGGCGATCGCGGCGATCACGAAGACCAGCAGCAGGACGGCGCCGGTGAGGGCCTTGCCGTTCCCGCGGATCGCGCGCCAGATCGTCGCCGCGGAACCGTTGCCGCGGCCTCGGGCCTTCGTGACCGGCGGTTCCGTCGCCTCCGCGGTCTGGGCGGTGGAGATGACCACGGCTAGCCCTCCGTCCGAGCCCGGGGATCGAGCAGCACAGTCAGGAAGTCGCAGATCAGGATCGCGACGAGCACGGTGACGGTGATCATCACGAACATCGCCTGCATCAGGGGGTAGTCCTCGTTGTTCACGGCCTGCAGCAGCATGTAGCCGACGCCGGGATAGTTGAACGTGTACTCCACCAGGATCGCGCCGGCGACGACGAAGCCGAGCGACATGGCGAAGCCGGCCAGGTTCGGCAGGACGGCGTTCCGGGCGGCGTAGCCGTACATGATCGTGGGGTTCTTGAGGCCCTTGGCCCTCGCCATCCGGATGTAGTCGTCGGCGAGGACCGTGACCACGTTGTTGCGCATGGTCAGGATCCACCCGCCGATCGAGATGATCAGGATGGTCAGCGCGGGCAGGATCGCATGGGTCAGCACGCTGCCGATGAAGTCCGGGCTCCAGTCGGGCGTGAAGGTGACGTCGTAGGCGCCGTCGTTGGGCAGCAGGTTCAGGGTCACCGAGAAGGTGAGCACCAGGATCAGGCCGACCCAGAAGAACGGCAGCGCGCCGGTGATGACGAACACCGGTGGGAGCACGCTGTCCACGATCCCGCCGCGCCGCCATCCCGCCACCAGCCCGATGAGGGTGCCGACGACGAAGGCGATCACCGTCGTCACCCCCACGAGACCGATGGTCCACGGCAGGGCGGTGGCGAGCACGTCGCTCACGGGCTGCGGGAAGAACGTCAACGACGTCCCGAAGTGACCGGTCAGCGTGTTGCCCAGGTACTCGAAGTACTGCACCACCACGGGCTTCTGGGTGTTGATCCCGAACGCCGCCTCCAGCGCCTTCAACGCGTCCGGGTTCACCCTCCCGCGGAAGCGGGCCATCATCGCTTCCGCGGGGTTGCCGGGCATGAGCCTCGGGATGAAGAAGTTGATCGTGAGCGCGATCCACAACGTGATCACGAACAGCCCGAGACGGCGCAGGACGTACCGCACGTCAGTCCCCCAG
>JBQCCU010000007.1:0-2684 GCA_051961935.1 Amnibacterium sp.
CTGGAACGAGAACCTGCACGAGACCCGCGGCGACGCGGTCGTCACGGGCAACTACCCGCGGGGCATCCACGGCGCGATCGCGGAGGGCCTCGCCGCCCACTTCGGCGGCGACGGCGACGTGATCCGCACGGCGACCCTGCAGGAGCCGGAGCACGGGCTCACCGTCGCCGTACTCGAGGAGACGGACGTGCTGCTCTGGTGGGGCCACATCGGGCACGCCCAGGTGGATGACGCCGTCGTGGAGCGGGTGCACCGGCGGGTCCTCGCCGGCATGGGCCTGCTCGTGCTGCACTCGGGTCACTACTCGAAGATCTTCCAGCGCCTCACCGGCACCACGAACTCGCTGCTCTGGCGCAACGAGGGCGAGCGGGAGCTCGTCTGGACGATCGACCAGACGCATCCGATCGCGGCCGGCGTGCCGAGCCCGATCGTCGTGCCCCGCCAGGAGATGTACGGGGAGCCCTTCGACATCCCGGTGCCCGACGAGCTCGTGTTCATGTCGTCGTTCACCGGCGGCGAGGTGTTCCGGTCGGGGGTCACCTACACCCGTGGCCTCGGGCGGATCTTCTACTTCTCGCCCGGCGACCAGGAGTACCCCGTCTACCACCAGGCGGAGATCCTCCAGGTGCTCGCGAACGGCATCCGCTGGGCGGCGCCGCGCGGGCCGCTGCGCGACCAGACCGCCGAGAACGCGCCGAAGGACTGGTTCCTGCAGCAGTAGGACCCGCCCGGGCTCAGCCCTGGCCGGCGTCGTCCTCGGGCGCGCCGTCCAGGGCGAGCAGGTCGAGGCTCTCGGGTGCCGGCTCCCCCGCCGCGTCGGCGAAGCGGCGCAAGCCGTCGAGGGCCGCGGCGCGGTCGCCCGGCTCCATCCGGGACAGGATCGCGTCGAGCGAGCGCATCCGGCGGACCCGCGTCTGGTCGACGAGGTGCTCCCCCCGGTCGGTCAGCGTGAGGGTGATGAGGCGGCGGTCGGACGTGTCGGACTCGCGGGCGACCCAGCCGCCACGGACCAGCCGGGCGACGAGGCGCGTCCCGGTGGATGCGGTCACGCCGAGCCGCGCGGCGAGCGTGCCGGCGGGCGTGCGGCCGAGGGCGCGCAGGAGCACGAGCGCGCGGAACTGCGGCATCGTCACCTGCTCCAGCACCGGTCTCAGGGAGTCGGCGATCACCCCGACCATCGCCCGGGTGCCGCGGAGCGCGTCGAGCACCTCGTCCCGGTCGACGTGGGTGTCGTGATCAGTCATCTGCGGTGCCGTCCCCGGGAATGTTCATGTGACAACGACAACTATCGCACCGTCTCGGGATTCCCGGGCCGGAGCCCGAAGGAGGATCGAGTGGACGACGGAGCACCGGTGCCGCCGGCCCTGCTCGCCCCCGTCGACGCGCGGATGCTCGCCGACGGGTCCGCGGTCGTCGTCCTCGGCGCCGGCTGCTCGGGGCTCGCGGTCGCCCAGGAGCTGACCCGCCGGGGCTGCACCCGGCCGATCGTGCTCGTCGACCGCCGCACGACGTACCGGAACGACCGCACCTGGAGCTTCTGGAGCGACGAGCGGGAGCCGCTGGCGCGGCTCGCGACGGCCGCCTGGCACGAGTGGGCCGTCGAGACCCCCGGCACGAGCGTGCGCCGGCGCGTGCGCGGCGTCGCCTACCGGCGCATCCGGGCCGTCGACGCGTACCGGGCGGCGCTCGCGGAGCTCGCGGCGGCCCCCGGCGTGCACCTGCGGCTCGGGGAGCGGGTGACGGGGCTCGAGGCGCGGGACGACGGGCCGCCCGTGGTGCTCACCACCGCCGGCCGCATCGTGCCCGGCGTGCTCGTCGACTGCCGCGGACCCCGGTTCGACGCGGCCGCGGTCGCCGACGCGCGCCGCGAGGGCGTCTGGCTCGCGCAGGAGTTCCTCGGCCGGCGGATCCGCGCGGCGCGACCGGTCTTCGACTCGTCCACCGCGACGCTGCTCGACTTCCGGCTGCCGCAGGAGGACGGGGTCCGGTTCGCGTACGTGCTGCCGGTCAGCCCGAGCGAGGCGCTCGTCGAGAGCGTCCGGCTCACCCCGGAGCCCCGCATCGACCAGGGTGCGCACCGCCGCCTGATCGCCGGTCACCTCGAGCAGGTCCACGGCCTCACCGCCGACGAGGTCACCGTGGTCGACGAGGAGCGGGGACTCATCCCGATGACGGACGCCGCCGCCCGGCCCGTCCGCGGGCCGCGCCACTACGCGCTCGGGCTGGCCGGCGGGGCCGCACGGCCGAGCACCGGGTACGCGCTCCTCCGCACCCGCCGGTCGGCGGCGGAGCTCGCGTCGGCGATCGTCGCGGGCCGGGAGCCGTCGCTCGCGCTCGACGGGGCGAGGAGGAGACTGCTGGACGCCGTGTTCCTCCGCTTCCTGCTCCGCCGGCCCGACGAGGTGCCCGCCGTGTTCGCGCGGATGTTCGCCCGCACACCGGCCGCCGCCCTCCTCCGGTTCCTCGGCGACACGAGCACGCTCGCCGACGAGGCGCTGCTGGTCGCGGCGCTGCCGAAGGCGCCGTTCCTCGCCATCCTCGCGGGCCTGCCGCTGGAGCGGCTCCGCCGCGTCGTTGGTCCCGTCCGCCCGGTGCCGCATGTCGTCCCTCGCCGTCTCGGCTGAGCCGGCGGCGGACCTCCGCCGCGTGCTCGACCGCCGGATCCTGCTGCCCGGCGACGGCCT
>JBQCCU010000008.1:0-7771 GCA_051961935.1 Amnibacterium sp.
CGACGCGCAGCTGGCCGTTGATGTTGTCGCGGCTGGTGAGCGCCTCCTCGAGGTTCAGGCCGCCGACGACGTTGCGGAGCGTCGTGGTGGTGAGCTGCTCGACCGCCACGAGGTAGTTCGCGATCTCGTAGGTGGCGGCCCGCGGATCCGTCACCTGGAAGTAGACGACCGTGTCGATCGAGACCACGAGGTTGTCCTCGGTGATCACCGGCTGCGGCGGGAAGGACACGACCTGCTCGCGCAGGTCGAGCAGCGGGCGCAGCCGGTCGATGAACGGCACGAGCAGGTTCAGGCCCGGGTTCAAGGTCTTGTGGTAGCGCCCGAGCCGTTCCACGATGCCCGCCCGCGCCTGCGGCACCACCCGGATCGCGCGCGCGAGCACGACGATCACGAAGATGACGACGACGACCGCGAGCGCGATCAGGAACAGCTGGCCGATGAACGCGCCGGCATCGATCACGGGCGGTCTCCTCGCGGTCGCGGCGCCTCGGCGCCGGTGGGGAGGGGCGCGACCACGGCGGTCGCCCCCTTGATGGCGACGACCACGAGCCGCGTGCCGATCGGCACCTCCTCGTGCTCGTGCGCCGGGTCGAGCCGGGCGGTCCACGTCTCGCCGTTGTCGAGGCGGGCGAGCCCCGCCCCGTCGGTGAAGCGGCCCGCCGCGCGGGCCTCCATACCAGCGAGGGCGTCGACGTTGGTGAGCTCCCTCGGCTTGCCGCGCACGAGCAGCCGCCACAGCAGGGGCCGGATGAAGAACACGAGGACCGCCGACAGCGCGGCGGCCGCGACGACCTGCAGCTCCCACGGCCAGCCGAGCAGCCACGTGCCGAGGCCGCCGACGAGGCTGCCGGCGGCGATCATCAGGAACACCAGGTTGACGCTCAGCAGCTCGAGGACGACCGCCGCGACCACGATCACCAGCCAGGCGATCCAGGTGTAGCTGAGCAGATCGGGGAACATCACCGTCTCCTGACCGATTGGTCTTCGAACGCTAGCACCGGGATGCGACCGGTAGTGTCGCCGACGTGTCGAACCCTCCAGCTCCGGGCACCCTCACGGGGAAGCGCGCCCTGATCACCGGTTCCTCTCGCGGCATCGGCGCCGACACGGCGCGCCTTCTCGCCGCGGCCGGGGCGGCCGTCGTCGTGAACTACCGGGATACGCGCAAGGCGCGCCGCGCCGACCAGCTCGTCGCCGACATCGAGGCCGCCGGCGGCACGGCCATGGCGATCCGCGCCGACCTCACCGACGCGCAGGCGGTGGCGGACCTGGTCGACCGGATCCGCGGCGCGTGGGGCGGTCTCGACCTGCTCGTGCTGAACGCCTCCGGCGGCATGGAGTCCGGCATGGCGGAGGACTACGCGCTGCAGCTCAATCGCGATGCGCAGGTGCGCGCCGTCGAGCTCGCGCGACCGCTGCTCGCGCCAGGCTCCCGGATCGTGTTCGTCACGAGCCACCAGGCGCACTTCATCGCCACCACGCCCACCATGCCGGAGTACGAGCCCGTGGCCCGCAGCAAGCGGGCGGGGGAGGACGCGCTGCGCGCGCTGATCCCGGAGCTCGAGCAGGACGGCATCGAGCTCGTCGTCGTGTCCGGCGACATGATCGAGGGGACGATCACCGCGAAGCTCCTCGAGCGGGCGAACCCCGGCGCGATCTCGGCGCGCCGGGAGGCCGCCGGCCGCCTCTACACCGTGGAGGAGTTCGCCGTCGAGGTCGCCGCCGCCGCGGTCGAGCCGGTGCCGGCGACGCACACCCGCTTCGTCGGCGACACGAGCGACTTCGCGCCCGTCCCCGGCGAATGACCGAGCGGTCGACCGCGCGGCTCGTCGTCGCGGACGAGGGCGACGCGGTGCTGCTGTTCCTCACCTACGGGAAGTCGCACGACGTGCCGCCGCGCTGGATCACGCCGGGCGGCGGGGTGGACCCCGGCGAGGACTTCCCCGCCGCAGGGGTCCGCGAGCTCCGCGAGGAGACCGGCTACGAGCTCGACGCCCTGGGGGAGCCGTTCCGCACGGTCTCCTTCGCCGTCGACACCGCGTGGCACCCCTACGAGCTCGGCCACTGGGCGTGGTTCGCGGTGCGGACCGGCCGCTTCGTCCCGAACGACGCGGGCTGGATGCCGGACGAGCGCGAGGACATCGTCGAGCACCGCTGGTGGACCGCCGACGAGCTCGAGGCGTCGGGGGAGCGGTACGAGCCCGACGACCTGCCCGCGCTCATCCGGGAAGGGATTGAAACGGTCCAGTAGGCTGGAGCGGATGATCCTCGAGCGCCCGGCGCGCACCCGCACGGCGCCCGAGCTGGCGCGCTGGCGGAACGCCCTCTTCCTCATCTTCGCCCTGTCCGGCCTGATCTTCGCGAGCTGGGTGAGCCGGGTCCCCGGCGTGCGGGACCTGCTGCACGCGAGCACGGACGAGATGGGTCTGCTCATCTTCGGGATCGCGGTCGGCTCGATCCTCGGCCTGCTCGCCTCGAGCCACCTCATCGCGCGGATCGGGGCGACCCGCACCATCGCGTGGTGCTTCTCCACCGCCGCGGCGGCCATCGCGGTGATCGGGCTGGTCGCGGCGTTCGCGCCGGGGTTCTGGGCGTTCGTCCTCGCCCTCGGGGTGCTCGGCGCCGGCAACAGCATCGTCGACGTCGCGATGAACCTGTCCGGTGCGGCCAACGAGCGCGCCATCGGCCGGACCCTGATGCCGATCTACCACGCGGGCTGGAGCCTCGGCAGCGTGGCCGGCGCGGGGCTCGGCGCCCTGCTCGTGCTCCTCGGCGTCCCGATCGGGGTGCACTTCGTCGCGGTCGGGGTGCTCACCGCGATCGTCATGCTGCTCGCCCTGCGCCACCTGCGGCCCGCCGAACCGGACGCCGCCGAACGGCCGGACGACGTGCCGCACGGCTGGCGGGGCCGACTCGCCGTCTGGGGCGACCCCCGCGTGCTGCTCGTCGGCGTGATCGTGCTCGGCATGGCCTTCGCCGAGGGGAGCGCGAACGACTGGCTCGCCCTCGCCATGGTCGACGGGCACGGCGTCAGCAACTCGGCCGGCGCCGCGATCTTCGGGGTGTTCGTGGCCGCGATGACCGTGGGCCGGATGGGGGGAGTGGTGGTGCTCGACCGCTTCGGCCGGGTGCCCGTGCTCCGCTGGTCCGCGGCCCTCGCCATCGCCGGGCTGCTGCTCGTGATCCTGGTGCCGAGCGTCGCGGTCGCGGTGATCGGCGCGATCCTCTGGGGCCTCGGCGCGGCCCTCGGCTTCCCGGTCGGCATGTCCGCGGCCGCCGACGACCCGCACCGCGCCGCCGCGAACGTGAGCGCGGTGGCGACGATCGGCTACTGCGCCTTCCTCGTCGGGCCCCCGGTGATCGGCCTCCTCGGCCAGAGCATCGGCCTGCTCCCGGCCCTGTTCGCGGTGCTCGTCCTGATCGTCGCCGCCGGCCTCGCCTCCGGCGCCGCACGCCACCGGACCGCCTGAAGGCGACCGGCCGCTTCGGGTCGCGCGCGCGCTGACATAAGAGGCATTATCGGCCGGTCAGGAGAGCCCGTCTCCGGTGCGCCGATAATGCACATTATGTCAGCACGGGTCGACGCGGCCCTCCCTCATCGGCTGAAGACCGACCAGCAGAGCGCGTCGCGGCGCCGCTGGTCGTCGAGCACGAGCGCCAGGATGTCCGCGGGCAGCAGCTCGCGCTGACGATCGCGTTCCGCCCGTGCGGCCGCGACGCCCCTGGCGGTGTCGACCGCGCGGAGCGCGTAGGCCGCCGCGCCGAGCTCGTGCTCGGCGACGTGCGGCACCGCGGCCGCCTGGGCCGCGGCGAGCGCGCTGAACCGGGCGGCCCCGTCGGTCCCCCGGCCGGCGCGGCCGGCGTCGAAGCCGATCCGGCGGCAGTCCGTCATCCGCAGCGCCCCGTCGGCCCATCGGCGCACGGCCGCGAGCGCGTGCAGCGGCCGGTGGTCGTCCGGGAACCGCGCCGCGAACAGCGGCAGCACCCGCTCGGCGCAGGCGGCCGCCCACAGCGCGAGCAGCCGATGGTGCGGATCGGACAGGGTGCCGCCGCGGCGCACGGTCACGAGCCGGGGATCGCGCTCGGCGGGCAGGATCATCCGTGGGATCGCTCGATCCTCCTCCCCCGGGCGCCGCCCCCTCCACGGGGGGCTGGGTGCCGTCGGCGGCGGTCGGTAGGCTCCGCCGTACCCCCTGCCGCTCGTCCCGAACGCGTGCGGCGCTCTCCTCCCCCCAGGAGCCCCGATGTCCCCGATCGGTCCGTCGACCCGTCCCCTGCGCTCCGCCGACCTCGCGCGGCCCACCGGCGCGCTCGGCTTCGTGTGCCTGAGCGCCTACCTGACGCTGCTGCTCGCGGTGCTCGGGCTGCTCCAGCCCGCCGGCTTCGTCGAGGCGATGACCGTCTTCGCCGCCGGCGTGCTCGCAGCCGCGACCGTGCTGCACGTGCGGCTGGTGAGCGCCGGTCGCTTCGTGGAGGGCGCGGAGGCCCGGCGCAACGGCCTCGGCACGGCGTCGTCGCAGGTGCTCGTCGCGTGCGCGCTGCTCGGCGCCGTCGCACTGCTCGGCGGACGTCCGGCCGACGTGGTGCCGGCGATCGCGATGGGCGTCACGGCGCTGACGGCCGCGGGCGTGCGGATCGCGCTCCCCCGCTGAGCCCACCCGGCTGACGCACGGGTTCGGGACGGTTGTACGGCGGCATACCGGTACAGGCGTCCCGAACCCGGTCAGGAGCGGGTCAGCGGCTCACCAGGTCGCCGGGTCCGCACCCTCCGGAACCGCCTCGGGCCGCTCGACGGTGGTCGTCAGCTCGACCACGCGGTGCTCGTCGCTCGAGGTCGTGACCGCGGCCATGATCTCGAGCACGTGCAGGGCGAGGTCGCCCGACGCGCGATGCGGCCGGTCCGTCTCGATCGCCCGCGCCATGTCGGCGAGGCCGGTGCCGCGCGCCGCCCCCTCGTAGCCGGCGGAGGGCTCGGCGACGCGCCACTCCCCCGTCTCCGGCGTCCACAGCTCGACGGGGTCGTCGAAGCGGTTCGGGTCCGGGACCGCGATGGTGCCCTCCGTGCCGTACACCTCGAACAGCGGACGGCGCGACGCCCAGACGTCGAACGAGAACGAGACCGTCGACACGGCACCGCCGCGGTGCTCGAGGATCGCGCTCATCGACGTGTCGGTGTCCACCGGCACGGGCGCGCCCGCGTTGGGGCCGCTGCCGACCGTCCGCTGCCGCGGCGAGCGCCGGCTCACCCCGGACACCCGCTCGACGGGGCCGAGCAGCGTCACGAGCGCCGTCAGGTAGTACGGGCCCATGTCGAGCAGGGGTCCCCCGCCGGGCTGGTAGTAGAAGAACGGCGCCGGATGCCAGCGCTCGTGCCCTGGGCTGCTCCAGGCGACGGCGGCCGACAGGGGGCTGCCCACAGCGCCGTCGTCGAGGAGCCGCCGCGCGGTCTGCACGCCGGTGCCGAGCACGGTGTCGGGCGCGCTGCCGACCCGGAGCCCGCGCTCCGCGGCGAGCGCGAGCATCGGCGCCGCCTCCGCCGGGTCGAGCCCCAGCGGCTTCTCGGCGTACACGTGCTTGCCCGCGTTCAGCGCATCCGTGCCGACGGGCACGTGCGCGGCCGGGATCGTGAGGTTCAGCACGACGTCGACGTCGTCGGAGGCGAGCAGCTCCGGCACCGTCAGCGCGACGACGCCCTGCTCGGCGGCCACGGCCTTCGCGCGCTCCTGGTCGAGGTCGGCGACCGCGGTGAGCCGCAGGTTGGCGAGGCGCGGGAACGTCTCGAAGTACTGCGTGCTGATGACGCCGACGCCGATCACGCCGACGCGGAGCGGGGCGCTCACCGCGCCGCCCAGAGCAGGCCGCGCTCGATGATGGTGCGCACGTTCGGGTCCTCCAGGATGTCCACGTGGTGGCCGGCCGTGCACACGAAGATGCGTCCGTCGCCCCACTGCCTCGTCCACACCGCCGGTGAGGTGATGGGCCGCTTCCACGGGTCCCAGGGCCGCACGGCCTGGGTGGTGGTCGCGAGCACGTCGTTGTAGTCGTCGTGCAGCACCCAGTACTGCTCCGAGACGAGATCGAAGTCCTCGATCCCCTTCGTGATCGGATGCTCGCGGCCGAGGTCGGTGATCTCGATCGTGTAGGGCACGTAGTTGTCCGACTGGTCGCCGCCGCCCTTGCGCTCCGACGGGTGCTTGCCCGGGTGCTCGGCGAACTGGCCGCCGATCATCTGCAGGTACTGGGAGGTGTTGCGGTACGAGTCCGCGATGCCGCCGTGCCAGCCGGCCATGCCGGTGCCCGCCTCGATCGCGGCGCGGAGCCCGAGGAACTCCTCCATCTCGATCGTCGACATCGTCATCGTCTGCATCACGAGATCGACGGTCGCCATGTAGCCGGCGTCGGCGTAGACCTTCGGGGACTCCTCGACCCGCACGGTGAAGCCGTGCTCCTCGAGGAACGGGATGAACAGGTTCGTCGCTTCGACGGGTTCGTGCCCGAACCAGCCGCCACGGACGACCAGGGCCTGCTTGCTGTCGCTCACGCGTCGATCCTTCCCTCTGCCGCCTCCGCGTCCGCCGGGTCCACGGCGGTCCATGCGCTGCCCGATGCCGCGCTGCGCTCGACGGCGTCGAGCACGCGCTGCACCTGCAGCCCGTCGTCGAACGACGGCCGCGGCTGCCGCCCGGCACCGAGGTCGGCGACGAGGTCCGCCACCTCGTTGACGAAGCCGTGCTCGTAGCCGAGGCCGTGCCCGACCGGCCACCAGTGGTCCGCCCACGGATGCACCGGCTCGGTGGCCTGGATGCGCTGGAACCCGAGGGTCTCCTGCGGCAGGCGCGCGTCGTAGTACTGGAGCACGTTCGGGTCCTCGAAGTCGAAGGCGAGCGCGCCGTCGGAGCCGGAGAGCTCGATGCGGAGCGCGTTCTTGCGGCCGGTCGCGAAGCGGGTCGCCTCGAAGGACGCGATCGGGCCGCCGGCGAAGCGCGCGGTGAACAGGGCGGCGTCGTCGACGGTCACCTGTCCCCGCTCCGAGCCGGCGACGCCGGAGAGGCCGCGCTGCTCCGCGAGCCGCGGGCGCTCGTGCACGAACGTGGTGAGGATGCCGCTCACGCTCGACACGAGGTCGCCGGAGAGGTGCTGGGCGAGGTCGATCGCGTGGGCGCCGATGTCGCCGAGCGCGCCGGAACCGGCGAGGTGCTTCTCGAGCCGCCAGGTCATCGGCGCCTCGGCGTCGCTCAGCCAGTCCTGGAGGTACACGGCGCGGATCTGGCGGATCTCACCGAGCCGCCCCTCCTCCACGAGCCGCTTCGCGAGCCCGATGGCGGGCATCCGGCGGTAGCTGAAGCCGACCATGGCGTAGACGCCGCGCTCGGCGGCGGCGCGCGCCGCCTCCGCCATCCGCTCGGCGTCCGCCACGGAGTTGGCGAGCGGCTTCTCGCAGAGCACGTGCTTGCCGGCCTCGAGGGCGGCGATCGCGATCTCCACGTGCGAGTCCCCCGGCGTGCACACGTCGACGAGCTGGACGTCGTCGCGGTCGAGCACCGAGCGCCAGTCGGTCGCGGACTCCTGCCAGCCCCACTTCTCCGCGGCCTGCGCGGTCGCCTCGGCGCGGCGGCCGACGACCACCCGCCGTTCCGGCTTCAGCGGCAGATCGAAGAAGGCGGGCGCCACCCGCCATGCCTGCGAGTGGGCGGCCCCCATGAAGCCGGCCCCCACCATCGCGACCCCGAGCGTGTCCTGCGTCATCGCCTGAACCCTCCTTTTGTTGCCG
>JBQCCU010000009.1:0-9563 GCA_051961935.1 Amnibacterium sp.
GAGCGGGCTGCGCAGCTGGAAGCCGAGCAGCACGATGCCGGCGAGCAGCAGCCCCATCCGCAGACGAGCGCCCCGTCCCCCGTCGTCCGCATCCATCAGCCCCGACAGCATCCCATGCCGCGCGACGGGCTCGCGGCGGACGAGCGGTCGCCATCGGCGCAAGGCCCTGGCGCAGACGGCCGAAGCGTTGTAGAAGATGCGCGAACGGTCACCCGAGGGCTCCGTCCGGTGACCATGGACGTCGGGAGCTGCAGTGGCCGGTTTCTTCCAATCACGCGTCCGCGCGCGCGACGTCGAGCAGGCGGAGGCGGGCCTCCGCGAGCGCTACGGCCCCGTCGCGATCGCCGGCGACCGGATCCGCTACGCCGAGCACACGTTCGGGGACGACCGGTTCGCGCTCGGAAGCATCGAGCTCGACGGCGGGTTCTCGTACGCCGCGACCTTCCGGGCGGTCACCATCTGCGCATCCACGCCGGGCGCCGCGTGGCAGTCGGGTGAGGAGCGCGGCGAGCTGAGCCGGGCGCCGGCCCTCTTCCAACCCGGCGAGCCGCTGACCGGGTACGTCGAGCGCACCCGCGCGACGGCCGTCGCGCTCGATCCCGCCGCCCTCACCCGGTTCGCCCGCGTCGTGTACGCGGACGACCGCCTCGAAGTGACGTTCCGTGGCGCCGACCCGGTGACCGTGGGCGCCGGCCGCGCGTGGGTGGCCCTGGTCGAGGGCGTCGCCGCCCTCGACGCGCGCCTCGAGCAGAAGCTGCTCCGGACCTCCGCGTATCGCACGCTCGCCCTCGCCGCGCTCGAGCTGTTCCGGCTCGATGCCGAGCCGCGCCGCCGGCCGCTGACGATCGCGGCCGCGACCAGGGCCTACCGGAAGGCGACGGGCTTCCTGGACGACTACGCCTCCCTCCCCATCACGGTCGAGGACGCGGCCGCACACGCCGGGGTGCCGGCCGCCCAGCTGCGGCGCACCTTCGCCGACCGGGAGCCCACGGGGCTCTCCCCCACCGCGTACCTCGCCCGGACGCGCCTGGTGGCGGCGCACCACGACCTCGCCGACCCGGACGACGAGACCTCGGTGGGGGACGTCGCGCTGCGGTGGGGCTTCGCCGACACCGCCGCGTTCGCCCGCCTCCACCGCGCCGAGTACGGGACGGATCCGCGGGACGCGCCCGCCTGAGGGACGAACGGCTCTGCCAGCCGCGCCCGCGGGCCGCGAGGCTCGGCGCATGATGCAGCGACGGCGGAGGTCGTGATGCGGATCGCGGTCGTGGTCCCCGTGCGCAACGACGCGGAGGCGCTCGAGGCGTGCCTGACCGCCCTGGAGCGGCAGACGCGCAGCGCCGACGAGGTGGTCGTCGTCGACAACGGCAGCACCGACGGCAGCGGGCGCGTCGCGGCCCGGCACGGCGCGCTGCTGGTGCGCACGGAGGTGCCGGGCATCCCGGGCGCGACCGCGGCCGGCCTCGACCGCGCGAACGGCGACGTGCTGGTGCGGCTCGATGCCGACTCCGTCCCCGCCGTCGAGTGGCTCGCGCGGATCGACGCCGCCTTCACCGCGGACCCCGCGCTCGCCGCCCTCAGCGGAGCGGCGCACTTCTACGGCGGCACGCCGACGGTGCGGTTCCTCGGGCGCCTGTCGCTGACGCTCGGCTACTTCCGCTTCATCGCCGCCGTGATCGGGCACATGCCCCTGTACGGGTCGAACCTCGCGATCCGCGCGGAGGTGTGGCGGCGGATGCGGCAGGGCGTCCACCGCGACCGCGCGGACGTGCACGACGACCTCGACCTCTCGCCCCAGCTGCCGCCCGGCTGCGTCGTCCGCTACGACCCGGACCTGTCGGTGTCCGTCTCCTCCCGCTCCTTCACCCGCCCGGGCGGCACGAAGGGGCAGATCGGGAACACCGCCCGGACGTTCCTCGTGACGAGCCGCGACGTCCGCCTGGAGCGGCTGCGGCTCGCCTGGTACCTGGCCATACCGCCGTCCGCCGCGCCCGGTGGTCCGCTGCGGCGCCTCGAGCGGGGCGAGCGGATCGTCGCCCAGCGGCTCTGGAGCCGGCTGCTGCGGACCGTGCCCAACTGGTCCGAAACCCCGGTCGGGGGCGAGGAGGCGGCCCTGCCGGAGGGTCAGCGCATCCCCGTTCCTCGGCGCGCACCCGACCGCTGATCAGAGACCGCCCAGCCCTCGGGCGCATCCTTGTATGAGTGCAAGGAGGTTCGGATGGGACGGGTTCGACGACTCGAGGCGGTGCTCTGCGCCACGCCCGGGTCCGGCGGGGAGGAGCGGGTGCTCATCCCGCTCGCGGCGCACCAGGGCGACGACGCGCCCGCGACCCTCGTGGATCCGCTGCCCGAGTTCCCGGGCTCGTGGGCGCGGGAGACGGGGCGGCACGTGCGGCCGGCGCGGTACGTGCGGATCAGCTGAGCGACGACCGGCGCGGCTGAGGGAACCGATCGGGGGCGTCCGGACACTTCCTAGGTGTGACCACCGATGACGCCGAGGCCTGGCAGCGGGCGCTCGCCGGGGACGGGGAGGCGTTCGGCGTCCTCTTCGACCGGCACCGCGCCCGCGTGCAGCGGCACCTGACGCGCCTGCTGCCGTCGACGCAGGACGTCGAGGACGGCGTCGCGATCGTCTTCCTCGAGGCGTGGCGCAGGCGGGCGTCCGTGCACCTGGTCGACGGCTCGATCCTGCCGTGGCTGCTGCTGACGGCCACCTACTCCGCGAACAACCTGCGCCGGAGCGCCCGGCGCTACTCCGCCCTGCTCGAGCAGCTGCCGCCGCCGGAGGCGGCCTCCCTCGACGACACGCTCGACGAGGGGGACGTGATGACCGCACTGAAGCGGCTGCCCCTCGCCGACCAGCAGGTGCTCACCCTCTGCGTGCTCGAGGAGTGGTCGGAGCGCGACGCCGCGGCCGCCCTCGGCGTGCGTCCCGGCACCGTGAAGTCGCGGCTGCACCGCGCGAAGCGGCGGCTCGCCGACCAGTTCGGGGCCCTCGCCGCCGCGCCCCTGGAAGGGATCTGACATGGCACCCGCATCCGCAGACCGGACCACGGCGCTCCGCGCGCTGCTCGTCGAGCAGGTCGCCACGAGTGGACCCCCGGATCGCCGCGCGGCCGCCGCTTCGCCGCGCCGGCCGGAGCCGGGGCGCTTCCAGCTCGCGATCGTCTCCGGCGTCGTGGCGGTCGTCGTGGTCGCGGCGTCCGTGGCGGCGATGACGCTCTCCCGGCCGCCGAGCGTCGCGCCCGCGGACCACTCGCGGGCGGTCGCCACCGCCGCCCCGACCGCGGGCCCGAGCGAGACGCCGACGGCCACCCCGACCCCGGCGCGGGTCCTCGTGGCGCCGGACGGGTGGCGGCTCCGCACGCGCGCGGAGCTGCACGACTTCGTGCAGCACTCGCCGACGCTGCAGCAGGATCCGGCGAACGCCGCGATCTGGGAGCAGGAGACCTGGACGGACATCGAGTGCATGGCCGCGAAGGGATACGTGTACGACCCGATCGCCGAGCAGCAGGGCAGGACGCCCGACCGCGGGCTCACCGCCGACCAGCTGAAGGCCTTCGACGAACGGCTCTGGGGGCCGCCCTCGAGCGCCCCCTACGACTGGCGTACGGCGGGCTGCCACGGGCGTTCCGTGCACCTCGCCGGCCAGGACCACGCCAACTGACGGCCCGACGAGGAGAAGGAACACCATGACGGATCGACGCACCGCCCTGCTCGTGCCCATCGGGCTCGCGGTCCTCGCGCTCACGGCCTGCGCGCAGCAGGGCTCGCCCGCGGCCCCCTCGGAGAGCGCCACGACCACGCCGACCTCCGCTCCGGCGACGAGCGCGCCGCCGACGATCGCGCCGGCCGGGCTGCTCCGCTGCACGGACCTCGGTACCCCGTCCGAGATCCGAGCCGCCTACACCGCCGCGGACGGGAGAGACGACGCGTCCGTCGAGCCGACCAGCCCGCTGGACGACACCATCACCGGCGCGACGGCCATCCAGGGCGCGGGCGGCCTCGCCTGCGCCTGGAGCGTGCGGCGAGGCGCCGACGAGGCGGACACCTACACCGTGTCCGTGCTCCCCCGCGCCGCGACGGAGTGGAGCGCGATGCTCTACGGCGACGGGCCCACGAGCGAGCGCCGCACCTTCGCCGGCGTCTCTGCGGCGGCGACCTGCGGCGATCCCGGCTGCGGAGCGTCCGCCCGGGTCGGGGACGCCTGGGTCCGTGTCGACCTCGTCGTGGCCGGACTCGCCGAAGGGCGCTCGGTGCTCGGGAACGAGACCGTCGACACGATCTTCGCCCACGCCTCCCCGGCCATCAGCCGTGCGATCCGGGCCGTGCAGCAGGCGGATGCGTCGCGGCTCCGGTTCCCCACCCACCCCGGTTCGCCGCAGAACCCGCCCGCCTGCGAGTCCTTCCTGCGCACGAGCGACCTCGCGCATGCGATCGGCACCACGTCGGCGACCTACCAGGTGCGCCATCCGGACGGCGCCTCGGACTCGATCGCGGGCGCCGCGCAGCACCGGATCGGCGTCACCGACTGCTTCGGTCAGGGGTCCGGCTCCGCGCCGTACGGCCTCGCATCGATGGTGCTCGCGCCCGGGCAGGCGTGGGCGGTGCGGGCGATCGCAGACGCCGCCACGGGCGACCTGACGCACACGACGCTGCCGGGCATGGCCCCAGGTGAGGTCGCGCTCACCGACTGCACCGGCGCGGACCACCCCTGCACCGTGCTGTTCAGCCTCGGCTCGACCGCGATCGAGGTCGACGAGACGAGCCACTCCCGCGCCGTCGCGGAGGCGATCCTGGCGTACGCGCGATGAGCCGCACGCTCCGGGTGTTCTTCGACTTCGGGCATCGGTGGCCCCTCTGGGAGAGCGGCACGGACGAGTACGCCATGGCGCCGTCGGACTACGGCTTCTCCCCCGAGCTCACCGACCTGCTCCGGCGCTGGCATGCGGCCTGGGAGCGGGTCGCGGACTTCGAGATCGGGCAGACGGACGAGCCACCGAGCGCGGAGGACCGTGCCACCCTGGCGACACTGCGGGAACGCGGACTCGCGGGGATCCGCGCCGAGCTGCCGGCCGGCGTCGAGGTCCGCGTCGAGCCGTGAGGCCGACCGCCGCCGGCCTCGCTCATCCGCCCCGCGCGACGCGGTCCTCCGGGATGCGCTCGATGCGCGTCCAGCCCCGCCAGCCCCGCTCCTCCAGGATCTCGATGAGCCGCTTGGCTGCGGGGGCGGAGTTCAGCATCACGCCGTCGAGCAGCTCGACGACCGGCGCGTCGAGGTCGTCCCCGCCGGTCGCCCCCTCGCGCACCGCGCGGATCATCAGGCGCTCGAGGACGTCGGCGACCTCGAGGATCCGCGGGTCGTCCACCGCCCAGTCGAGCGCCCCGTCGACCAGCAGGTAGAACGCCTGCATGTCCGGGTCGTCGAGCTCCTCGTGCTTCTTCGCCATCACGGCGTCGATCCGGTCCGGCATCTGCGCGGCGACCATGATCCAGGCGTCCCGCTCCATCTCGATGTAGCGCTCGTCCACACCGAGCCCCCGCAGCCGCTCGAGGTAGCTGACGACGCTCCGCGGCAGGGCGAGGCTCTCCCCCGCCGCGAGGCGGGCGAGCCGGGTGCGGGTCCGCAGCAGCCCGTCGATCCGGTCCCGCAGCTCGCGGTCGATCTCGCGGACGCCCGCGACGAAGTCGGCGTCGTCCGCATCCAGCAGCTGCTCGACCCGCGCGAGCGGCACCCCCGCCTCCGCGAGCGCGTGGATCCGGATGAGCCGCACCACCGCCGCCGCGTCGTAGACGCGGTAGCCGGACCGGTCGCGCGCCGGCTCGGGCAGGAGACCGACCTGGTGGTAGTGCCGGACCGCGCGCACGGTGACGCCGGTGTAGGTGGCGAGCTGGCCGATCGTGAGCACGGTCCGACCCTGCCTCAGGCGATCTTCCGGCGGTAGACCGCCATGGCCACGACGTAGGAGACCACGAGCACACCGACGCACCAGGCCAGCGCCACCCAGATGTCGCCGCCCACCGGCCGCTGCCCGAACAGGGCGCGCACGGTGTTCACGATCGAGGTCACCGGCTGGTACTCGGCGAACCAGCGCACCGGCCCCGGCATCGTGGCGGTCGGCACGAACGCCGAGCTGACGAACGGCAGGAAGATCAGCGGATACGAGAACGCGCTCGCGCCGGTGACCGAACCGGCCGTGAGCCCGGGGATCATCGCCACCCAGGTCAGCGACAGGGTGACGAGGATCAGCACGCCCGCCACGGCGAGCCAGCCGAGCAGGTCGGCGCCCGTGCGGAACCCGAGCAGCAGTGCGACGCCGATCACGAGCACCATCGACAGGATGTTCGCGACGAGCGACGTGAGCACGTGCGCCCACAGGATCGACGAGCGGGCGATCGGCATCGAGTTGAACCGCTCGAAGATGCCGCTCTGCAGGTCCTCGTAGAGCCGGAACGCCGTGTACGAGATGCCGGACGCGACGGTGATGAGCAGGATGCCGGGCAGCAGGTAGGTGACGTACGCACCGGATCCGTGCCGGATCGCGCCGCCGAGCACGTCGACGAACAGCAGCATCATCACGACCGGGATGACCGCGGTGGTCACGATCGTGTCGAAGCTGCGGGTGATGTGGCGCAGCGAGCGCCCGGTGAGGACGGCGGTGTCGCCGATCGGGTTCGCGGTCATCGGGACTCCTTCGTGCCGACCAGCGCGAGGAACACGTCCTCGAGCGTCGGCTGCTTCTCGACATACTCGACGCGGGCGGCGGGCAGCAGCCGCTTCAGCTCCGCGAGGGTGCCGTGCACGAGGATCCGGCCCTCGTGCAGGATCGCGATGCGGTCGGCGAGCTGCTCGGCCTCGTCGAGGTACTGCGTGGTGAGCAGGACGGTCGTCCCCTGCTGGGCGAGGTTCCGGACCGCCCGCCACACCTCGAGGCGCGCCTCCGGGTCGAGCCCGGTGGTGGGCTCGTCGAGGAACACGACGGAGGGGCGCCCGATGAGGCTCATCGCGATGTCGAGGCGCCGCCGCATGCCGCCCGAGTAGGTGCCGACCTTCCGCGCCGCCGCGTCGGTGAGGCCGAAGCGGGCGAGCAGCTCGTCCGCGATCCGGCCCGCCTGCGGCAGGTGCCGCAGGCGCGCGACGAGCACCAGGTTCTCCCGGCCGCTCAGCACCGGGTCGACGGCGGCGAACTGCCCGGTGAGGCTGATCGCCTCGCGCACCGCCGCGCCCTGCCGCACGACGTCGAAGCCGGCGACGGACGCCTCGCCCGCATCCGGTCGCAGCAGCGTCGAGAGGATGCGCACGAGGGTCGTCTTGCCCGCGCCGTTGGAGCCGAGCCGGGCGAAGATGCTGCCCGGCGGCACCTCGAGGTCCACGCCGCGCAGCACGTGGAGCTCCTTGAACGACTTCTCGAGCCCCCGCACCTGGATGGCGGCTCCCCCGCCACCACCGGGCTCGATGCCGCCGGGCCGCCCGTCGCCGGGCCCGCTCGGTCCGCTCGGTCCGCTCACCGCGGTCTCCCTCCGATCGCCGCCTCCGCCTCGCGCGGTGGCGCCCGGAGCCAGGGTGCGGGGTTGACGCAGGGTCAAGGTCAAGCACCCGGTCGCCGCGGCTTCCTCTTGACAGCCGGCATCCGGGATACCTAGCGTTCCTAGGCATGGATCTGCGTGGACACCTCGAGCTGCTCGTGCTCGCCGCGCTCGCCCGCACCGGCCCCTCGCACGGCTACGGCCTGATCAGCGCGATGCGGGACGACTCCGGTGGCGAGTTCGACCTGCCGGAGGGCACCGTCTATCCGACGCTGCACCGCCTCGAGCGCTCGGGCCTCGTCGCGAGCGACTGGGACGAGTCCGGGGCCCGGCGGCGGCGCGTCTACACGCTGACGGCGCCGGGCCGGGCGGCGCTCGCCGCGCAGCGGGCGGAGTGGCGGTCCTTCGCCGCCGCGGTCGAACGGTTCGCGCTGTGAGCATCGACGAGTTCCTCGACGCGGCGTTTCCCGAGCTCACCGGCGCCGGGGCCGCCGGGCGCCGCGCCCTGGCCGAGGCGGAGGACCACCTCCGGGCCTCCGCCGCCGACGGCGTGGCACGCGGGCTCACCCGCGAGGACGCGGAGGCCGACGCCGTGGCCCGCTTCGGGAGCCCCGTCCGATTCGCACGGCAGGTCGCGACCGCGAACGGCGGCGGCTGGGGTCCGCTCCTCACCGGCGCGTGGGCGCTCGGCGGCTTGCTCGGCGTGGTGGTCGGCATCGCCGGCGTCGCGTCGGACGTCCTCGGCGCGACCATCGGCCCGATGTTCGTCGCCGGCGACCGCTACGGCGTGACCTACGCCGCCTGGCGCTGCGCCGAGTACCTCCGGGACGCCCCGGCCGGGTCGAGCTGCGCCACGGCGGCGGCGCTCGACCACTGGGGCGAGGTCGCCATGGGACGCGAGGCCGTCGGGGTCCTCGGGCTCCTCGCGCTGCTCGCCCTCGCCGTCGCGCGCCGGACGGCGCTCCGCGGATCCGCGTGGCGGCTCCCCTGGGCGGCGGTGGCCGCAGTCGGCGCGGTCGCCCTGGGCATCGCGGCGGTCGTCCGCGGCCTTCCCGACGGCGCGACCGCGCTCCTGTCCACGACGACCGGCACGGGCGCCGGGATCGTCGACGGGATCACCGCCGCGGTGTTCGCGGCGGTGCTGCTGGGGGTCGCGGTCCGGCGCCGGTCCGGGGTCCGGGCCCTCCTGCATCCGTCGCGCTGAGGCTGCACGCGCTCTTGACACGCAGCCCCACGGCTGCATAATCAGAAAGGCAGCCGAACGGCTGCATCTGACAGGATCGAGTCGATGGACGACGTGTTCAGGGCGCTCGCGGATCCCAGCCGCCGCGCCCTGCTGGACAGCCTGATGGACCGGGACGGGCAGACGCTCGCCGAGCTCTGCTCGCATCTCGACATGACGCGCCAGTCGGTGAGCAAGCACCTCGACGTGCTCGAGGCCGCGAATCTCATCACCACGGTGCGGCGCGGCCGCGAGAAGCTCCACCACCTGAACGCCGAGCCCATCAACGCGATCTCCGAGCGATGGATCCACAAGTACGACCGGGGACGGGTGGCCGCCCTCGCCGATCTCAAGACCGCATTGGAGCGCAGCACGATGAACGAGACCGACTTCGTCTACACGACCTACATCGAGGCGCCGCCCGAGCTCGTGTGGCGGGCGCTCACCGACCCGGCCTTCACGCGCCGGTACTGGGGCATGGAGTTCGAGACGGACTGGACGCCGGGCAGCGCCTTCTCCGTGCTCCATTCCGACCGGGGCATCCGCGTCGCGGACGATCGGATGGTGGTGAAGGAGTACGACCCGTACACGCGCCTCTCGTACACCTGGCAGGGCTACTCGAAGGAGCTCGCGGACTCGATCGGCTTCTCGGACGACATGCGGGAGCGCGCGGAGGCGGAGGAGCGGTCGACGGTGACCTACGAGCTGACACCGAACGGCAAGGAGACCCGGCTGACGGTGACCCACGCCGGTTTCCGCCCGGGCAGCGTCGTGCTGCCGGACATCAGCCGGGGCTGGCCGATGGTGCTGTCGT
>JBQCCU010000010.1:0-2410 GCA_051961935.1 Amnibacterium sp.
CGGCAGACTGGCGGGCGTGTCCTTCAACGCCCGCCTGCGCCGACTCGTCGGCATCGGGGGCGGCCGCGGCTCGGTGGCATCGAGCAGTCTGCGGAACGCGGCACAGATCGACGTCTACGGGACGGTGCGGCGGCCGGGCCCCTTCGACGCGCCGCCGCCCGAGCCGGTGCAGCTCGCCGCGCCCCTGCCGTGGGAGCTCGAGGACTCCGAGGACGGCGCCGTCGCCGACTGGGTGAACCGGCTTCCGGGCGCCGGACCTCGGCGGCCGGGCCGCGAACCTCTAGCGTGATCCCATGAGCGTTCAGACCGAACTCGTGGCCGCCCTCAGCACCTTCACCACCCGCCTGGACGAGGTGAACGCGGGGTTCGCCGGCCGGGCGAGTGACGACGTGCAGGCCGTGACCGAGCACCTGCAGCAGCAGGTGGCGCTGCTCATCGACTTCAGCGCTGCGCTCTGCAACGCGATCGGCGACCTGGCCGGCGAGGTGGACGAGCTCGAGCCCACCGTCTGAGCTCACTCCGGCGGGTAGGTGATCCGGTCCCCCTCGACCCGAGCGGATGCGCTGAGCGCCGCCGGCCGCGCCGAGCCCGGCGCGAGGAGGTCCACCACCGGCAGGCCCGCCACGAGCAGCGCGTCGGTGATGAGGCGGCGATGGCAGCGCCACGGCACCGCCTCGCTGCACATGATCGCCGGCGTCGCCTCGCCCGCGAGCCCGATCAGCTCGTGGAGCCCTGCACGGAACGCGTCCGTCGCCATGTAGTCCGCGTAATCCCGGAACGCCTTCACGCGCCAGGCGCCGTTCGGGCTCTCGACACCGGCGGGGGTGTGCCGCCGTCCCCCGAGTGCCGCGAGCCAGCGGTAGCCGATGTCGGGCGGCAGCCCCGCGACGATCGCGTCCTGCCCCCATTGCGGCTGGGCCCGCGAACCGGGGAAGCGGCGGACGTCGACGAGCAGGTCCACGCCGTGCTGCTGGAGCATGCCGACGACCTCCTCGAGCGGGCGCGTCGAGTGACCGATCGTGAAGACGGTGGACGTGCGGCTCACGCCGCGGCGACGTCGAAGACCGTGACCTCAGCCGCGGCCCGGCCGATCGCGTCGGCGACGACGAGGTGCTCCGGATGCGGCAGGTACGCGTCGCGCGCCGCCGCATCCTCGAAGGTCACGACGAAGCCGTACTCGTTGCCCTGCTCGAGCCCCTCCGGGCTCACGCTCGGGCCCTCCTCGAGCGCGAGGACACCAGGCACCGCCGTCGCGAGCCCGCGGACCCCCGCTCGCACGGTCTCACGGGCCGCGTCGTCGGCGTCGCCACGCCAGCGCAGGAGGACGACGTGGAGCACGGCGCTCATCGCTGCCCGCCCCGCCGGGTGACGGTGACGCTGCGCCGGCCGCGGACCGCGAGGATCAGCCCGACGACGAAGACGACCGCCCCGACCACCATCAGGATCAGCCCGACCGTGGGGATGTCGATCCCCGACACGGTGGCGTGCACGGCGAAGTAGAGGATCGCGCCGATCACGACGAGCGCGACACCCGTTCCGATGCTCATGGGGCGTGACGCTATCGGTCCACGCCATGCGGGCGCCGAGAACGCAGGAACGGCCCCGGGGATCCCCGGAGCCGTTCCGCTCGTGCGCGAGGGGGGAGTTGAACCCCCACGCCCTTCCGGGCACACGGACCTGAACCGTGCGCGTCTGCCTATTCCGCCACTCGCGCGTGACCGGTGCCGCTCTCGCAGCGCCGGTCGATGAGAGTAGCACGGCGGGCATCGCTCCTTCGGGCGCGCTCGGCCCGCCGCACCGGCCCGTACGAGGTGCGGGCGCTACCCTGACACGACTTGATTCGCGGGACCGGCCGCGCGACAGGACTTAGGACAGGGCGACCGTGGGCATCCTCGACAGCTTCGAGCGTGGGCTCGAGCGTGCGGTGAACGGCGCCTTCGCCCGCACGTTCCGGTCCGGCCTGCAACCGGTGGAGATCACCGCGGCGCTGCGCCGGGAGGTCGACACGCACGCCTCCCCCATCGCGCGCGACCGCATCCTCGTGCCGAACCGGTTCGTCGTGCGGATGAGCGAGGCCGACCACCTCGCCATGACCGCGCTCGGCCAGCCGCTGATCGACGAGCTGACCGACCTCCTCACGCGGTACGTGGCGGAGCAGCGCCACCAGATGGCGTCGCCGCCCGTCATCACCCTCGAGCCCGAGGAGGGGTTCGCCGTCGGCATGCTCGAGGTGGAGTCCTCCACCGAGCGGGTCGAGGTGGACTGGACGCCCGTGCTCGAGATCGACGGACGGCGCTACCCGGTCGGCGCGCGCACGGTCATCGGCCGCGGGACCGACGCCGACATCACGGTCGAGGACACCGGCATCAGCCGGAAGCATCTCGAGATCACGTGGGACGGCCGGCAGGCC
>JBQCCU010000011.1:0-3096 GCA_051961935.1 Amnibacterium sp.
TCTTCGAGGAGCTCCGCGCGGAGGCGGACGACCGGCTGTCCCTCACGTTCACGGGCCCGATCGCCGCGGCCGGGCTGCCGGTGGACCGGCGCAACATCGTGATCCGCGCCGCCCACCTGCTGCAGGCGCGCACCGGGCATCGCGGCGGTGCCCGGATGCAGGTGCTGAAGCGGGTGCCGATCGCGGGCGGCATGGGCGGCGGCTCCGCCGACGCCGCCGCGGCCCTCGTGGCGCTCGACGCGCTCTGGGGGCTCGGGCTGTCCCGCGACGAGCTGCTCGCCCTCGGCGCGGAGCTCGGCGCGGACGTGCCGTTCGCGCTCACCGGCGGCACGGCGATCGGCACGGGCCGCGGCGACCAGCTGAGCCCCGCGCTCGCCAAGGGCGTCTTCCAGTGGATCATCGCCCTCGCCGACACCGGCCTCTCGACGCCGGAGGTGTATGCGGCGCTCGACGAGCACCGGCGGCAGCACGCGGCCGACATCCCGCCGGTCGGCACGCCGTCGATCGATCCGGACGTGCTCACGGCGCTCCGCGCGGGCGACCCGCACATGCTCGCCGAGGCGCTTCACAACGACCTGCAGGTCGCGGCGCTGCGGCTGCGACCCGAGCTCGCCGAGGTGCTCGAGCTCGGTGAGCGCAACGGCGCCCTCGCCGGGATCGTCTCAGGCTCCGGCCCGTCGATCGCGTTCCTCACCGCCGACCTCGACTCGGCCCTGTCGCTGCAGATCGCGCTGTCGGCCGCGCGCCTCACGGTGCTGCGCGTGACGGGTCCCGCGCACGGCGCGCGCCTCGTCGGCTGATCCGGCTCGCCGGGACGCGCGCCGACAGCCTGCTCAGGTGCTGAACGCCGCCGGTGTCCGCGCCCCTCGCGCAGCGGATACCGAGGTCGAGGCGGTAGCACGAGAGGACGCGGCGGGACGCCGCAGGAAAGGGGATCCCATGCGCCGCTCGATCGTCGCGCTCGCCGCCCTCGCGCTGCTGCTCACCGGATGCGCCGAGGCGCAGCCGGCGGCACCCGCCCCGACGGCCGTCACGCCGGCGCCCGGCAGCAGCCTGTCCCCGTCGCCGAGTGCCACGCCCTCGAGCGCGGCACCCGCACCCGTGCAGCTGACCGTGCGCCACGGCAAGCCGCCGGCCGGCGTGCAGCGCGGGCCCGCGTGGACCCTCGTCGCCTCGTCGCCCGGCTCCTCCTCGGTGACGATCGCCTGGAGCGACGTGCCCACCCCGGGCTGCGGCGAGGTCAAGGAGGCCTTCCTGCGGGAGGGCTCCTCCTCCGTCGTTCTCGACCTCGTGCACTCCGCCCGGAAGACGGGTGTCGTCTGCCCGACGGTGCTCGTGCCCCGGCAGGCGACCGTGACGCTGTCCGCGCCCCTCGGTAGCCGCTCCCTCCAGGAGGACGCGACCACGCCCGGCGACGGGCTGCTGCCGTGCCCCTCCGCGAGCCCCTCCTCGTCCCGTCCGATCTCCTGCCCGCTCTCGCCCGCGACCCAGGGGTGACCGGCGGCGCGATCCGCGCTGCCTACGCTTGACACGTGGCACACCTGATCGGCGCTGAGCGCATCCGCGTCGAGGTGCCCACCCGGGTCGTGCTCGACGACCTCTCCCTCGGCCTCGAGACCGGCGACCGGATCGGGGTCGTCGGACGCAACGGGGAGGGCAAGTCGACGCTGCTCGGGCTGCTCGCGGGCACCAGGGAGCCGGACTCCGGCCGGGTGACCAGGCGCGGCGGCGTGACGGTCGGCGTGCTGGGGCAGCAGGACCTCCAGGGCGCCGGCACGGTGCTCGACGCGATCGTCGGCGACCGCGCCGAGCACGAGTGGGCCGGCGACCGCCGCATCCGAGACGTGCTCCAGGGACTGCTCGACGGCCTCGACCCGGCCACCCCCATGGCGGACCTCGTGGGCGGTCAGCGCCGGCGGGTCGCGCTCGCGCGGCTGCTCGTCGCCGACGACGACGTGCTCCTCCTCGACGAGCCGACGAACCACCTCGACCTCCAGGGCGTCCGCTGGCTCGCCGCGCACCTGAACGCGCGGTGGGGGGCCGGGCAGGGGGCGCTCGTGGTGGTCAGCCACGACCGCTGGTTCCTCGACGCCGTCTGCACGCGGATGTGGGAGGTGCACGACGGCACGGTCGACGCATTCGACGGCGGGTACGCCGCCTACGTGCTCGCCCGGGTGGAGCGGGACCGGCAGGCCCGCGCCATCGAGGACCGGCGGCAGAACCTGCTCCGCAAGGAGCTGGCCTGGCTCCGCCGCGGCGCCCCCGCCCGCACGTCGAAGCCGAAGTTCCGCATCGAGGCCGCGACGACGCTCATCGCGGACGAGCCGCCGCCCCGCGACCGCGTCGAGCTCAACCGGCTGGCCACCGCCCGGCTCGGCAAGGACGTGATCGACCTGCTCGACGCCTCCGCCGGCTACGACGGGACCCCGGTGCTCGAGCACCTGGAGTGGCGGATCGCCCCCGGCGAGCGGACCGGGATCCTCGGCCGCAACGGGGCGGGCAAGTCCACCCTCCTCGCCCTGCTCGACGGCTCCCTGCCGCCGCTCGCCGGACGGGTGAAGCGCGGCACCACCGTGCGCGTGCGGCGGCTCAGCCAGCAGCTCGACGAGCTCGTCCCGTTCGACGGGGAGCTCGTCCGCGACGTGCTCGGCGGCCTGCGCACCGCCTACCGGGTCGGCGGGGCCGAGCTCACGCCCGGGCAGCTGCTCGAGCGGCTCGGCTTCCCCTCCGCGCAGCTCTCCAGCCGCGTCGGCGAGCTCTCCGGCGGCTGGCGCCGGCGGCTCCAGCTGCTCCTCGTGCTGCTCGACGAGCCGAACGTGCTCATCCTCGACGAGCCGACGAACGACCTCGACACCGACATGCTCACCGCGATGGAGGACGTGCTCGACACCTGGCCGGGCACCCTCATCGTCGTCAGCCACGACCGCTACCTGATCGAGCGGGTCACCGATCAGCAGTACGCGGTGGCCGGCGGGCACCTCCGCCACCTGCCGGGCGGCGTCGACGAGTACCTCGCGCTGACCGATGCAGAAGCAGCGGTGGTCGCCGAGCCCGCCGCCGCGGCGGAGACGGACGAGACGATGTCCGGCGCGGACC
>JBQCCU010000012.1:0-4942 GCA_051961935.1 Amnibacterium sp.
AGGGCGGCGGCCGTCAGCAGCGGGAGGCGCCGGCGGCGGGCGGCGTGACGGCCGGACGGGCGGCGGGGATCCGATCGCATGGCACTTCCTGACGGGTCGAGAACCCTCGGGAACCTACGCAGCGGTGACCGGATCGAGACGATTTGGGCGGCGTGTCGCTCGATGCGTTCCGGATCGTGGATGCTACGCGATCGCATCGCCCGCTCCGTGGTCCGCGGGAGGCGCCCTCAGGCCTCCTCGGGCGTCGGCGACCCGGCCGATGCGGCGGCCTCGGAACCGCCCGCCCGCCGAGCGCCGCGCATTCGGCCGACCGTGTCCTTCGCGCCGCGCGCGGCCCGCCACGCCGTCATCGTGGCGGCGCCGAGCGGGCTCACCGGCACGAGCAGCCGCGTGATCGGCCGGTCGACGTTCGGTAGCCGGTCCTTGTAGCCCTCGTCGCCGGCGCCGAGGTGGAGCCGCCGCATCCCGTCGTCGATCGCCCGCTGCAGTGTGAAGTAGAGCAGCGCGATCCCCGGCTGCTCCTCCCGGTAGGCCGGATCGACGCCGCTGTTGAACGCCGTCTCGACGCCGGCGAAGCGGAGGCTCAGCTGCGCCGCCACGGCCGTGCCGTCGAGCTCGAGGAACCAGAGCGACAGCCAGCCGAGCCGCAGCGCCTGCGCGGCGAAGTCGAGCAGGAACGGACGGCGCGCGGGGGTGAGCAGGTACGCCTCGTTCCCCCAACGGCTCCAGTGCAGCTGCAGGAAGCGGTCGATGTCCCGCTCGACCGTCGCCGGGTCCTCGGTGCGCCGGTAGACCACGTCGTAGGCCTCGTGGAGGCGCCGGGTGCGGCGGAGGTAGGCGCGGCGGGAGTTCCGGCCGGATGCGGCGAGCAGCTCGTCCCAGGTGGTGCCCCCCAGCTCGATCGTGCGGTCGGACCGGGTCTCGATCGGCACCGGCCGGCCGTAGTCGCGGGGGACCGCGTCGGCTCCGACCTGGAGCCGGACGACATCGCCGGGCCCCGAGGCGAGCTGCTGCAGCAGGTCGCGCGTGACCGCCTGGCGGTCGGCCTCCTCGCAGACCACCGACTGCGCGGGCGGCGGCCAGGGGCCCACCGGGCGGAGCAGGCGCGGGAAGGGCCGCTCCGTCGTGACGGGCAGCAGTCCGGCGAGCGTGCCGTCGGGGCGGCGGCTGGTCAGCAGGCGGACGGGCCGGGCCTCCTCGTGGCGCTGCCACGTGGTCACCCACTCCCGCGTCCCGAAGACGGAGCCGCAGCGCAGCGCCAGGGCGTCCCAGTCCGCCGGATCGACTGCCGGGCGGGAGGCGCTCGAGGAGATGGCGATGGTTCGAACCGTTCTTCCGGGCGGTGGCGGGCAGGGGCAGCCTAGTGAGCGGACCAGCCACACGGAGGCGCTGGTCCGGCCCCAGATCGGGGCGACAGGCGTGGCCGCCGCGCCTAGACTCGCGGCGTCGGGCGCGTCGCAGGGCGTGCCCGTGGCGGAACGAAGGTCGACAGTGCCCAGGTCGAGCACCCTCATCCGGCGCGACCCCGCGCCGCGGGTCCGACGTGCGCGTGGCTGACCCGCGGAACCGCCCGGGCCTCGCCACGCGCGTCGGGGTGATCGCCGCTGCAGCCGCGGTGTGCCTCGCGGCGCTCGCCTCGCTCGCGTTCCTCCGGGTCGGCGGTGCCGCCGTCACCGCCCCCGGCGCCTCCCAGCCCGTGCCCGGACCGGCGATGCCGGGGAACCTGCCCGGCTGGACACGGATCCTCGGCGAGGACTTCTCCCGCCCGGTGCCGCTGGGGGAGTTCCGCTCCGTGTATCCGCACTGGTCCGCCTACGACGGCACGACCGACACCTCCCGCACCCTCGGCCGCCCCTGGGGCGAGCAGGGGCTGTGGGACAGCGGCACGACGAGCAGCGTGCAGGGCGGCGTCTTCGACTGCGCCGTCCATACGCCGCCGAACGGGCCGCCGCAGGTCTGCACGCTGACACCCCCGCTTGGCGGCAGCCCCTGGGCCGGCCGGCTCTACGGCCGGTACAGCGTGCGGTTCCGGGCCGATGCGGTGCCCGGCTACAAGGTCGCGTGGCTGCTGTGGCCGCAGAGCAACCGGTGGCCGCAGGGCGAGATCGACTTCCCCGAGGCGGACCTCACCGGCGCGATCACCGGCAGCTCCCACTCGGTCGACGGCGACCCGAGCCAGGTCGCCTGGAAGATCGACACGGGCGTGGCGATGAGCAGCGGCTGGCACGTCGCGACCATCGAGTGGACGCCCGGGCGGCTGCGCTTCCTCCTCGACGGCAAGGTGTGGTCCACGACCGATCCGGCGGCGCTGCCGACGCATCCGATGCGCTGGGCGCTGCAGACCGAGACGCAGCTCTCGCCCGCGCCCCCGCCGGCGGATGCGGCCGGGCATGTGCAGATCGACTGGGTCGCGATCTGGCGCTACGACCCGGGCCAGAAGGGCTGAGTCAGGCGGCCGACTCGGCGGCCGGGCGGCGCAGCAGCCCGTACGCCTGCACGAGCTGCACCGGCCACAGCACGTGGCGGCGGCGCCAGAGGAGCGCGAGCACGCCGGCGAGCACGACGACCACGACGGGCAGCAGCCACGGCGCGGTGGCGAACGACTCGACGCCCTGCACGACCAGCCAGGTGCCGAGCGCGACGAGGCCGGAGGTCAGCGCGATCCGGGCGTAGGCGACGCCGAGCCGCCGGCCGTCGACGAGCCCGGCCGAGGTGCAGCGGGCCACCTGGTAGACGTGCATCACGACCATGCCGAGCCCGATGCCCGCGAACAGCGGTGCCGGCGTGCGGAGGATGGCCGCGGTGACCGCGCCCGCCACGTTGCAGGCGAGGTTGATGCCGTGGCCCGTCCACGCCAGGCGGAACGAGCCGGCGGACTCGAGCGCGAGCACGAGGAGTTACTTCGAGACCGACATGCCCCCGTTGTGGGCGAGCAGGGGGGCGAACGCCGCGGCGTGCCGCCAGCCGGGCCCGAGCACGAGGTCGACCACGATCGGGGCGACCACGGCGGCGAAGGCGCCGAGCGGGATGCAACCCCACGCCACGATCGACACGAGGTCCGTCCAGACGCGCCGCGCGCGCTCCGCGTCGCCGCGGTCGTGCCGGAACTCCGGGTAGATCGCCTGCAGCATCGCCGACTGCAGCTGCCAGAACGGGGTGGTCGTCAGCGCGTCGGCACGGTTCCACTGACCGAGCGCGGCCGCACCGAACACGCGGCTGAAGGTGACCCGGCCCACGTTGCACGCCGCGTAGGTGAGCAGGCCCGTGATCATCACCCGGACGCTGTAGCCCACGTCCTCGAGGGTGCCGCGCAGGGTCGGCCGCCCGCGGAACAGGGACGCCGGGGCGGTGAGCACCACGACGGTGACGCCGGCCTGGCCGACGATCGTGGAGACGGCGAGCGACTCCGGCGTGCGGAGGACGGCCACCGCGACGACGCCGACGATCATCCCCGCGACGTTCGCGAGGAACGTCCAGACGGCGAGGTGCCGGAACCGGCCGAGCCGGTAGGAGAGCCCGGTCACGAGCGACATCACGGGGGTGATGAACGAGGTGATCGCGAGCACCCGCAGCACCGACGCGGACTGCGGGGTGCCCCAGAGGGCCGCCCAGAGGTCCGCCGTGGCGGCGAGGCCGGCGGCGGCGACGACCCCGACGAGCAGCGCGTAGAGCAGCAGCCCGGCGAGCCGGGAGGCGCCGAGGTCCACCATCCGCCCGACGGTCTGCGGCAGGCCCGCCATCGCGAGCAGGTTCACCAGCAGCATGCTCGTGAACGCGGCGCCGTAGACCCCGAAGTCGTGGTCGGGCAGCAGCCGCGACGTGACGGCCGCGTAGCCGAGCTGCACCACCACCGTGAAGATCTGGGCGAGGTAGTTGTACGCAGCGCCCCGGGCGACGGTCCGCGCGGTGGTGCCCGCAGCGGCGGTGTCGACGTCAGGCATGGGGCTCCATCGGTAGCGGCGCCGGCCGGGGGGAGCGGGATGCGGGGTAGCGGCGGGGTCGCTCCGACGGCGCGGAACCATCCTCCCGCCTCGCCGGGCCGGAGGGGATCCCCCAGATCGGGTGCGGGCCGTCAGTGGAGGCGCGCGGCGTCGCCGCCGCTCCACGGGAGCGGGGGCCTGCCCCGCCGTCGTCGTGCCGCCTGCGCGGCACCGATGACCGCCCGGGGGACCCGGACGGAGGCGGCGCTGATGTACGGCTGCCGCTCCGCGCCGAAGGAGGCCTTGAACTTCGCCACCTCGTCGTCCACGTAGCCGCCGAAGTCGACGCCCGTGTGCCCGCGCTCGAGCGCCCAGTCGAACACGTCGACGTGCAGGACGATGTTCGGGTTCGCGCGCCGGAACTCCCGCAAGCAGGCGCCGAGCCAGGTGACCGCCACCGGCGCGCCCCCGAGCGTCACCAGCACGCCGGCCGGCTTCCCCTGCACGAGCGCGGTCCGGATGTCCACGTCCGAGCGGCCCGCGCTCCAGCGCTCGATCCGCTCGCCGAACCCGGCCGGATACGGCGAGGCCTTGTCGTGGTTCGAGTACGCCTCCTCGAGCACCCGCGGCAGGAGGTCGGCGAGCTCGCCGGGCAGCGCCGGCCGGATCTCGACCCCGTTGTCCGGGGCGCGTCGGAGGCGACGGCGCACCTCGCTGTCCATCCGGGCGCGGAGCACGTCCCGGGAGCCGTGCGTGAGGTCGAGGGCGAAGGTGGCGTCGTTCGCCCAATCGCATCCGGCCTCGGTCAGCGACGCCTTGAGAGGGGCCGGATCGCCGGGCGCGAAGTCGAAGCGCACGAGCAGCAGGCCGTGCCGGGTCTGCCACCGGCGCAGGGCGCGCAGCGTGCCGGTGAGGTGCTCGTCGGGCACGAGCGGGCCGAGGAACGGGAACGGCGCGCTCGCGGAGCGGGGGGCCCAGCCCTGCTCGCGGAAGACCGGGACGACCCCCACCGGCTCGTCGTC
>JBQCCU010000013.1:0-2430 GCA_051961935.1 Amnibacterium sp.
TGCTCCCCTCGGGGTCCACACTATTGCACCCCTCGCGCGGTGCTCAGGCGCCCTCAGCGGACGGTGATCGCGGTGATCCGCGTGGCCACCTCGGGCGGCCCGTCGGTCGGGTCCGCGCTCCCTGCGGCGACGCCCTTGCTCGTGATCGCGCTGCTCAGTGCGGGCAGCCCGCTCGTGATGTGCCCGAAGACGGTGTAGCCGGGCGTCGTGGGCAGCGTCGTCGCCCTGTAGACGATGAAGAACTGGCTGCCCTGGCTGGTCGCCGTGCCGCCGTTGGCCATCGCGATGGTCCCTGCGGGGTAGACGCCGTCCTTCGGCGCGTTCTCGATCGGCCCGAAGCTGTACCCGGGGCCGCCGGTGCCGTCGCCCTTCGGGTCGCCGCACTGGAGCACGTAGAGCAGCTTCGTGGTGAGGCGGTGGCAGGTGAGGCCCGAGTAGAAGCCCTTCTGCGCGAGACTGACGAAGTTCGCGACGGCCTGCGGTGCCTGCTTCCCGTCCAGCGTGATGCCGAGCCTCGTCGAGTTCAGCGTCATCGACCCGGTCCAGGTGCGGTTCTGCGAGAGGGACTTCGGCGGCACGGTGCCGGTCGGGGTGGGCGTCGGCGTGGGTGCGGCGCTCGTCGTGGCCGACGGCGAGGGCTTCGCGACCGCCTTGCCCGGTCCCGCCGTGAAGAAGAGGACCTGTGCCGTGGTGGCGAGCGCGACGACGACGAGGAACACGATCGGGGCGAGCACGTCGTCCCGACGCCGGCGCCGGATCCGCCGCTCGTGCACCGTGCGCCGTGCCGTGTAGAGCCGGGCGCGCCGCCGCGCCTCGCGTTCCGCGCGGTCCCGCGCACTCCGTGCCGCCACCTGCCGTCCCTCCGCCGTGAGCGGCGACCATCGTAGGAGGCGGACGTATGGATGCCGCACGACGGCACGGCCTGTCCTGCCGCCCGCTTAGGGTGTGGGCGTGCAGGCGCAGGTCGGGTTGCGGTCGGGACCGGTGCCGCTCGCGGTCCGGATGCGGCCCAAGTCGCTCGACGAGGTGGCGGGGCAGGCGCACCTGCTGAAGCCGGGCTCGCCGCTGCGGCGGCTCGCCTCGCCCGACGGCGCGAGCGGCGCGGTGTCCGTGCTGCTCTGGGGTCCGCCCGGCACCGGCAAGACCACGCTCGCGCAGGCCATCGCGGCGAGCTCCGGCCGCCGGTTCGTGGAGCTCTCCGCGGTCACGGCCGGCGTCAAGGACGTGCGGCAGGTGATGGAGGAGGCCCGCACCGCCGCGGACCTGTACGGCACCTCGACCGTGCTCTTCCTCGACGAGATCCACCGCTTCAGCAAGGCCCAGCAGGACGCGCTGCTGCCCGGCGTCGAGAACGGGTGGGTCACGCTCATCGCCGCGACCACCGAGAACCCCTCGTTCTCGGTCATCGCGCCGCTCCTGTCGCGCTCGCTGCTGCTCACCCTGCAGCCCCTGTCGGACGACGACCTCGGCATGCTCCTCGACCGCGCCCTCGCCGACGCCCGCGGCCTGAACGGCCGGGTGGTGCTCGAGCCGGAGGCCCGCGCGGCGATCATCCGCCTCGCCTCCGGCGACGCCCGACGCGCACTGACCGCGCTCGAGGCGGCGTCGATCCTGGCCGCCGACGCGCCCGCGGGCGACGGGGAGGCCGAGGGCGAGCCGCCGCACATCACGACGGAGCTCGTCGCCACGGCGGTCGACCGGGCGCTGCTCCGCTACGACCGCGACGGCGACGAGCACTACGACGTCATCAGCGCGTTCATCAAGTCCGTGCGGGGCAGCGACGTCGACGCCGCCATCCACTACCTCGCCCGCATGATCGAGGCGGGGGAGGACCCCCGGTTCATCGCCCGGCGGATCATCGTGCTCGCCGCGGAGGACATCGGCATGGCGGATCCGCAGGCGCTGCCGCTCGCGGTGGCGGCCGCCGACGCGGTGCAGTTCATCGGCATGCCGGAGGGTCGCATCCCGCTCGCCGAGGCGGTCGCCTACCTGGCGCTCGCGCCGAAGTCGAACGCCGCGTACACGGCCATCGACGCGGCCCTCGCCGACGTGCGCGCCGGCCGGATCGGGCGCGTGCCGGCGCATCTCCGCGACGCCCACTACCCGGGCGCGAAGCGGCTCGGTCACGGTCGCGGCTACAGGTACGCCCACGACGGCGAGCACGGGGTGGTCGAGCAGCAGTACCCGCCGGACGAGCTCGTCGGCACGGACTACTACCGGCCGACGGGCAACGGCTTCGAGCGCGAGACGGGCCCGCGGCTCGAGCGGCTGCGGCGCCGTGTGCGGGGCACCGGGGACGGCGGCTGACGCCGCCGCTCTGGTAGGATCTTCGCTGGCCTGGAGCGGGTCCATCGTGTCGTGCGGCTGCGACACCGGACGCGCGAGGGGACCGCACGCCTGTAGCCGGCCGGTTCCCGCACAGCTCGACCC
>JBQCCU010000014.1:0-4805 GCA_051961935.1 Amnibacterium sp.
CGGCGCCGAGAGGCTGAGCGCCGCCGCGAAGCCCGACGCGACTCCGAGGACGACGAGCTCCCCGACCACGACACCGAAGAACACGCGTGGCCCCCGCTCGCCCGCGAGGCGGGGGATGAGCACGAGCCGGTAGAGGGCGCCGAAGGCGCCGGCCGCGAGGAGGGCGAGGGACTTCACGACGATCAGCGCGCCGTACGGGGTGAGCAGCGCACCCCAGCTGCCCAGGCGGATCGCCGCGGAGACGATCCCGGTGAGGGCGACGACACCGAAGCAGACGAGCGCGACCGACGAGTAGCGGGAGACGAGCGCGGTCAGACGTTCGCCGCGGCTCCGGGTGCCGAACAGCACGAGGGCGAGCAGACCGCCGAGCCACACCGCCGCGAACACGATGTGCAGCCCGAACGCGGTGACCGCCGTCTCGTGGTCGCCGGGCGCCGACGCGGCGTGACCCTGCAGCGACATGGGGATCAGCGCGGCCGCGGTGCCGGCCGTCAGCAGCGCGACTCCCGTGTGCGAGCGGATCGCGACGGCCAGGACGGTGATCAGGGCGGCGGCGAGGGTGGTGGCGAGCCACGACTGCCCGAGCGCGATCGACGTCAGGTAGTAGAGGACCTGCGAGCCGAACCGCGGATCGGTGACAGGCACGAGGAACGTGTCGATGAACGCGAGCACGCCGGCGCCCGCGGAGGCGACGGTCCACACCGCCGCAGCGCCCGCCGCGGTGTCGAGCGCCCGGCCCCAGCGGGGGTCGGCGGGGGAGAGGGCGAAGCTCGCGAGCACCAGGGTGCCGAGCGTCAGCGCCACGGCGAGGTTCACGACGAGCAGCACGACCGGCAGCCCGTAGCGCACGACGGCGCCCGGGTCGTATGCGCCCGCGGGCTGCGCCGCACCACCGATGGCGAGCGCGGCGAGGAGCGCCGCGAGCGCGGCGACGACGAGGAGGGCCGGCGAGGCGACCCGCGCGGCGCGGTTCATCGTCGTTCAGGGTACGCCGCGGCTCCGTCGGCGCGGCGCGGACCGACGCCCGGGAACACCGAAGCGCCCACCACCCGGATCCGGGGGATGGGCGCTTCGGAGCGGATTACTTGACGGCGGCCTTGAGCTTGCTGCCGGCGCTGATCTTCACGCCCTTGCTCGCGGCGATCTCGATCGGCTCACCCGTCTGCGGGTTGCGGCCCGTGCGCGCGGCGCGCGAGGTCTGCTCGACGGCGAGCCACCCCGGGATCGTGACCTTGGTGCCGTCGGCGACGGACTTCGCGAGGGTCGAGAAGAGCGCGTCGAGCACGCCGTTCACCGCGCCCTGGCTCTGGCCCGACTCAGCGGCGACGGCCGCGACGAGCTCGGTGCGGTTGAGCGATGCCATATGTGTCCTCCTGCGGACGATCTCGCCGCAGAACAGTCAGCGGCTAACGGGTGGAACGTCTATCCGGCCACGGCGGGTAGGCCGTGGCCGGACAGCAAGTTACCAGGAAGACTTCGTGATACCAGGCAATTCGCCGCGATGTGCCATATCGCGGAACCGCACGCGGGAGATCCCGAACATCCGGAGGGTGCCGCGCGGGCGTCCGTCGATCGCGTCGCGGTTGCGGAGGCGGACCGGCGAGGCGTCGCGGGGCAGCTTCTGAAGGCCGACGCGAGCGGCCTCGCGCTGCTCGTCGCTCGAGTTCGGGTCGATGAGCGCCTTCTTCAGCTCCGCCCGCTTGGTGCGGTAGCGCTCGACCACCACGGCGCGCTGCTCGTTGCGCGCGATCTTGCTCTTCTTCGCCATGTCAGCGCTCCTCGCGGAAATCGACGTGCTTGCGGATCACGGGGTCGTACTTCTTCAGCACGAGCCGGTCGGGGTTGTTGCGACGGTTCTTGCGCGTCACATAGGTGTAGCCCGTGCCCGCCGTGGAGCGGAGCTTGATGATCGGGCGGATGTCCTGCTGCTTGGCCATCAGATCTTCTCCCCGCGGGCGAGGATCTCGCCGACGACCGCCTCGATCCCGCGGACGTCGATCACCTTGATGCCCTTGGCGGACACGTTGAGGGTGACGCTGCGCTTGAGCGAGGGCACGTAGTAGGTCTTCTTCTGGATGTTCACGTCGAAGCGGCGACGGTTGCGCCGGTGCGAGTGCGAGATGGTGTTCCCGAAGCCGGGTCCGGCGCCGGTCACCTGGCAGACTGCTGCCACGGTTCCTCCTCTACCGTGAGCGAGCGCGGACGCGCTCACCCACCCAAGATCACTTGTCTGCGGGCGATCCGGGTGGAGCCGCCCACTGCCGCGGACGCGGCCGACGGACGAGCCTACACGACATCAGGCGGTGGCCAGCCAGCACTGCTCGCAGACGCCGAACACGTCGACGACGTGCTGCGGATCGCGGAAGCCGTTCCGGGCCGCGACGTCCGCGGCCCACTGCTCGATGGCGACCGCCTCGATCTCCACGGTGCGGCCGCAGGAGCGGCAGATCAGGTGGTGGTGGTGCCCGGTGGTGGCGCAGGCGCGGTAGAGGTTCTCGCCGTCGCTCGACTGGAGCGAGTCGGCGTCCCCGTCCACCGCGAGGTCGGCGAGGGCCCGGTAGACGGTGGCCAGCCCGATCGGGGAGCCGGTCGCCTTGAGCGCGGTGTGCAGGTCCTGCGCGCTGACGAACCCGGCGCGGGCCGAGAGCGCCTCGCGGACCGCCGTCCGCTGCCAGGTCTGCCGCCTCACGGCCGGAAGCCTACGTCCGCGCGCCGCCGGCCGCGCCGCCCGACGAGGCGGCAGACGACGTAGATCGCGAAGGAGATCGTCGTCACGTAGGGGCTGATCGGGATCGCCGCGCCGAGGGCGAGGAGGATGCCGCCCACGATCGCGACCACCGCGAAGGCCATGCTGAGCAGGCTCACGGCGAGGGGGCTCGCCGCGACGCGCAGGGCCGCCGCGGCCGGGGTCACGAGCAGCGCGAGCACGAGCAGCGCGCCCACCGTCTGCACGGCGATCGACACGGTGAGCGCGAGCAGCACCATGAAGACGAGGGACAGCGTGCGGACCGGGACGCCGCGGGCGGTCGCGACGTCCTCGTCGACGCTGGCGAACAGGAGCGGACGCCAGATCAGCAGGAGCGCGAGCAGCACGACCAGGGCGACGACCGCGACGGCGACGACCTGCGGGGTGTTCACCGACACGACCTGGCCGGTGAGCAGCCCGAACCGGTTGGCGCTGCGGGACGTGGCGAGCGACAGGAAGAGGATCCCGAGCCCGAGGCCGAACGGCATGAGCACGCCGATCACGGAGTTGCGCTCCCGCGCCCGCGCGCCGAGCAGGCCGATGAGGACCGCGGCCACCAGGGAGCCCACGATCGAGCCGGTCACGACGTCCGCCCCGATCAGGAGGGCGCCGGCACCGCCGGCGAACGACAGCTCGCTGATGCCGTGCACGGCGAAGGGGAGGTCCCGCGCCATCACGAAGAACCCGATCAGGCCGCCCACGACGCCGAGCAGCGCGCCCGCCACGAGCGACGGCCACACCAGGGCCAGCAGCGCGCCGTAGTCGGTGAAGTCGAACAGCGGGCTCATCCGTGCCGTCCTGGGTGCTCGTGCTCCTCGTGCCCGGCGCCGACCACGACGATGCGGTCGTGCACCCGCACCACGTCGACGTGGGTGCGGTAGAGCTCGGAGAGCACCTCGGAGGTGAGCACCTCGCGCGGCGCCCCGATCCGGAACCGGCCGTCGACCAGGTAGATCACCCGGTCGACGAGTCCCAGAACGGGGTTCACGTCGTGCGTGACGAACAGCACGGCCGCCTGCCGCTCCCGGCGGTGCCGGTCGATGAGGGCGCTGACGCCCGCCTGGTTCGCGAGGTCGAGGGAGATCAGCGGCTCGTCGCAGAGCAGGAGGGGCGGGTCGTGCGCGATGGCCTGCGCCACCCTGAGCCGCTGCTGCTCCCCTCCCGAGAGGCGGGCGGCGGCGCGGTCGGCGAACGCCCCGGCGCCGACCGCGGCGATCAGCTCCCGCGTCCGCTCCCGGTCGCGGCGGCGGGGGAGCGGCAGGCCGAACCGGTCGCCGTCGACGCCGAAGCGGACCAGGTCCCTCCCCCGGACGGGGGTCGCCTCGTCGAGGAGCCGCTGCTGCGGGATGTAGCCGATGCGCCGGTTGCCGCGCCGCGGCGCCGCACCGAGCACGGTGAGCTCCCCGCTGCTCAGCGGCTGGAGGCCGAGCACCGCCTTGATCAGGGTCGTCTTGCCCGAGCCGTTCGGGCCGAGGATCGCGAGGAACTCGCCGGGGGCCACGTCGAGGTCGAGCCCCGACCAGAGCGTGCGACCGTCGAACCCCAGGGCGGCGTCCCGGAAGGAGACGGCGGGCGCGCTCACGCCCCGACCGCCTCGGCGACGGCGGCCAGTTCCGTGTGGAACAGCGTGAGGAGCGTGGCGCCGGCCGGCAGCGTCTCGCGGAAGCCGATCACCGGGACGCGGGCCGCGCGCGCCGCCGCCACCACCTGCTGCGTCGTGGGCTCCTCCGCCTGCTCGTTGACGGCGAGGAGCGCGACGCGGTGCTCGCGCAGCAGCCGCAGCTGGACCTGCAGGACGCTCGGCGCCACGTCCCGGCCGTCCTCGACCGCGGTGCTGAAGGCCGCGGGAGTGCGATCGGCGAGCCCGCAGGCCGCCAGCAGGTGGAGCGGGACCGGCTCCGTGATCGCCGCTCCCCGACCCTGCGCCACGCGCCGGATGGCCGCCTCCCGGCCGGCGAGGTCGTCCACCCGGCCCTCGAACCGGGCGAGCGCCGCACGGTAGGCGCCGGCGTGGACCGGATCGACCCGCTGCAGCGCCGCGCTCACCGCATCCGCCACC
>JBQCCU010000015.1:0-4377 GCA_051961935.1 Amnibacterium sp.
TCCGACCTGATCGCCGGCGAGACGCCGAGCGCCGAACGGGCCTCCGCGGCGCTCGCCCTCGTGCTCGCCCCGACCAGGGTGGCGGCCCGATGACCGGCACCGAGACGCTCGAGGCCTACGGCTCGAACCGGGCGTTCCCGACCCGCTGGCACGACAACGACGTCTTCGGGCACATCAACAACACGATCTACTACGCCGCCATGGACACCACCGTGACGAGCTGGCTGCTCGGCCCAGGCGGCCATCCGATGCACGAGGAGAGCGATCCGGCCGTCGTGGTCGCCTCGTCCTGCCGGTACTTCGCCTCCGGGGCCTTCCCCGACACCCTGCTGGTCGGACTCCGTGCCGACCGGGTCGGCACGACGAGCGTCTCGTGGGGACTCGGCATCTTCCGCGAGTCCGACCGGGAGCTGCTCGCCACCGGCACGTTCACGCACGTCTTCGTCGACCGCGACACACGCCGCCCGATCCGGGTCCCCGACGCGCTCCGCAGCCGTATCGCCACCGATCTCACGCCCCCGAACACCCCGACGCCCTGAAGGAACCACCCATGCACGAGAACGACGACGTTCTGGCCGGCCTCGGCAACGCGACCCTGTCGGTCGCGGCGATCCTCGCGGAGGCCGCGTGGCGCCGCCCGGAGAAGACCGCCCTCATCTGGGCGGGCCAGACCGGGCCGGCCGCCCGCGTCACCTACGGCGAGCTCTGGGAGCAGACGAAGGCGATCGCCGGCGTGCTCCGCGACCGCGGCATCGGCGAGGGCGACCGGGTGGCGATGATGGTGCCGAACGTGCCGATGTTCCCGCGGATCTACTACGCGGTGCTGGCGCTCGGCGCGGTGGTCGTGCCGATCCACCTCCTCTACAAGAAGGAGGAGATCGAGCACGTCCTGCGCGACAGCGGCGCGAAGCTGGCCGTCATCGCCGCCCCGTCGCTCGGCGAGGCGCTCCCGGCCGCCGCGGCGCTCGGCATCGACGCCGTCTCCGTGCTGCTACCGGCGGCGACCCGCGACCTCGTGCCCATCCCGCGGCTCGAGGACGTCGTGGCGGCCGGCGAGTCGGCCCCGATCGACCGGCACGTGAGCACGAACCCGCTCGCGCCGGCGACGATCCTCTACACGAGCGGCACGACCGGGGTGCCGAAGGGCGCGGTCGGCTGCCACCTGGCCCTCGTCGAGAACGTCAACGTGACGCTGCTCGACTCCTTCGACATGCACGCCGACGACGTGGTCTTCGGCGGCCTGCCCCTGTTCCACACCTTCGGCCAGACCTGCGTGCTGAACACCGCGTTCCGCCGCGGCGCCACCATCGTGCTGCTGCCGAGGTTCGAGCCGCGGGCCGCGCTCGAGGCGATGGTGGAGCACGACGTCACGATCTTCACCGCGGTGCCGACGATGTACGTCGCGCTGCTGCAGGCGGCCGCCGCGGGCGCGCCCACCCCGCAGCTGCGGTACGCGATCTCGGGTGGTGCGCCCCTGCCGCTCGCCGTGCTCGAGTCGTTCGAGCAGACGTTCGGCGCGCGGGTGCACGAGGGCTACGGCCTCACCGAGACGTCGCCGGTGGCGTCGTTCAACCGGGTGGGCGAGGACATCCACCCGGGGACCGTCGGGCACCGCATCTGGGGCGTCGACATCATCGTGGCGGACGCCGACGTCGACGACCGGATCGTGGAGCTGCCCCGCGGGGAGCTCGGTGAGGTCGTGATCCGCGGCCACAACCTCTTCAAGGGCTACCTCGGCCGGCCCGAGGCGAACCGGGAGGCGGTCGTGGACGGCTGGTTCCGCACCGGGGACCTCGGGCGCATCGACGACACGGACCTCATCACGATCGTGGACCGCAAGAAGGACATGATCCTGCGCAACGGCTACAACGTGTACCCGACCGAGGTCGAGAACGTGCTCGTGCGGCACGAGGCGGTGCAGACCGCTGCCGTGTTCGGGATCCCGCACGAGGTGCACGGGCAGGAGGTCGTCGCGGCGGTGGTGCTGAAGCCCGGCGTGGAGGCGAGCGAGGAGGAGCTGATCGCCTTCGTGAAGGAGCGGATCGCGCCGTACAAGTTCCCGCGCGTCGTCCACTTCGTCTCCGAGTTCCCGCTCGGGCCGTCGGGCAAGGTGCTGAAGCGCGAGCTCGCCCGCGAGTACGGCTCGTGACGGCGCCGGTTCCCGGTCTCGACGTCGTAGCGCTCGCCGGCTGGCTGCGGCGCACCCATCCCGACCGCTCCGGCGACACGCTCGCCGCGACGGTGCTCGCCGGCGGCCGCAGCAACCTCACGTACCGGCTCGACGGCACCGTCCTGGACGGGGAACCGGCGCCGATCGTGCTCCGGCGACCTCCGCTCGCCCACGTGCAGGCGACGGCGCACGACATGCGGCGCGAGTTCCGGGCGATCTCGCATCTGGCGGGCACGGCGGTCCCCGTGCCGCGGGCGATCGAGCTCGTGGCGGAGGCGGACCCCGGCCCCGGGGTCGACGCGCCGTTCTACCTCATGGAGCACGTGGCCGGGCTCGTCGTGCGCGCGCCTGGGGACGACGCGTCCCTGTCCCCCGAGGGACGCCGCGCCGTGGCGTTCCGGCTGATCGACGTGCTCGCGGCGCTGCACGGACTCGAGCCCGAGTCGGTCGGCCTCGGCGATCTGGGGCGACCGGACGGCTACCTCGCCAGGCAGGTGGCCAGGTGGACCACCCAGTACGCCGGCTCCCGCACCCGCGAGCTGCCCGACCTCGACGCGCTCGCGCACGGGCTCGCGGAGCACGTGCCTGCGACGCTGCGGAGCGGGCTGCTCCACGGCGACTTCCGGCTCGACAACGCGATCCTCGAGCCGGACGGCGCGGGCGGCGCGACGGTGGCGGCGGTGCTCGACTGGGAGATGGCGACGATCGGGGACGTGCTCGCCGACCTGACGCTCTGCACGCTGTACTGGCGGATCGGGACCGTCGCGGCGGAGGCCGGGGTGCCGTTCGCGAGCGCGATCGTCCCCGGCGCCGGCTACCCGGAGGCCGAGGAGCTCGTCGAGCACTACGCCCGGGCGACCGGCGCGGTCGTACCGGAGCTCGGGTGGTACGACGCGTTCGCGGCCTTCAAGCTGGCGGTCATCCTCGAGGGCGTGCACGCCCGGTACCTGCAGGGCGCGACGGTCGGGGCCGGATTCGAGTCGATCGGCGCGCTCGTGGCACCGCTCGCGGCCACCGGCCGAGCCCGGCTGGCGCAGGTCCGCTGATGGACTTCGCCCACGACGCCCGCACCGCGGAGCTCGACGCCGCGCTCGCGGCGTTCCTCGAGGAGCGGGTGCTGCCCGCCGAGGCCGTGCTCGAGGCGGAGCTCGCCGCGGATCCGCTCCGCTGGGGACCGACCCCGGTGCTCCGCGGGCTGCAGGCGGAGGCGCGCTCGCGCGGTCTCTGGAACCTCTTCCTGCCCCCGAACCCGCTCGGGCTCGGCGCCGGGCTCACGAACCTCCAGTACGCGCCGCTGGCGGAGCGCTCCGGGCGCAGCCCCCGTCTCGCGCCGGCGGCCATGAACTGCGCGGCGCCCGACACCGGGAACATGGAGCTGCTCGTCCACTTCGGCACGGAGGCGCAGCGGCGCACGTGGCTGGACCCGATGCTCGCCGGGACGGTCCGGTCCGCGTTCTGCATGACCGAGCCGGACGTCGCCTCCTCCGACGCCACGAACATCGCGACGCGCATCCGCCGCGACGGCGAGGAGTACGTGGTCGACGGAACCAAATGGTGGTCGACGGGGGCGATGGACCCCGACGCGCGGCTGCTCATCGTGATGGGCAAGACCGATCCGGCCGCCGAGCGGCACCGGCAGCAGAGCATGCTGCTGGTCCCGCGCGACACCCCGGGGGTGACGATCGTGCGCCCGCTCACCGTGTTCGGCTACGACGACCGCGAGCACGGCGGCCACGCCGAGATCCGGTTCGAGGGCGCGCGGGTGCCGCTCGCGAACCTGCTCGGCGGCGAGGGCGAGGGCTTCGCGATGGCGCAGGCCCGGCTCGGACCGGGCCGCATTCACCACTGCATGCGCGCGATCGGCATGGCGGAGCGCGCGCTGGACCTCGTGCGTGAGCGGGTGGGCGGCCGGACCGCCTTCGGGGCCCCGCTGTCGGAGCAGGGCGTCGTGCGGGAGTGGCTCGCCGAGGCGCGCATCGACCTCGAGGGCGTGCGGCTGCTCGTGCTGAAGACCGCGTGGCTCATGGACACGGTGGGGAACCGGGCGGCGCGGACGGAGATCCAGGCGATCAAGGTGGCGGTGCCCCGCGTCGTGCAGCGGGTGTTCGACCGGGCGATCCAGCTGTTCGGCGCCGCCGGGCTGTCCGCCGACACCCCGCTCGCCGCACTGTTCGCGGCGGTCCGCACCCTGCGGATCGCGGACGGAC
>JBQCCU010000016.1:0-2421 GCA_051961935.1 Amnibacterium sp.
GGCGCCTCCGGATTCGCCCTCCGACAGGTCCACGACGCCGTTGGTCTGATCGAACGAGTCGATCGCGTCGCCGAGCGGCACCCACGGCTTCGCCTCGGCGTGCTGCTTCCTCCTGCTCACGACGGCCTCCTGGCTCGACCGCGAGCGTAGACGCGCCGCGACGGACGCACCACCGGGTCGAGCGGAGGGACCTCCGTCCCTAGGACGGGACGAGGACGCGGATTACGGTGATGTCAACACTGTTGACGGTGGCGCGCGCCACCCCTCGAGGAGGAGGAACCATGGCATCCGACGGACCTCTGACCGGTCGCTCGACGGTCGGCGAATGGCTGGACAGCCCGGTCGGCGGACCGCTGCTGCGCGAGCTGCTCGCCCAGGGCGGCCAGGACGAGAGCGCGTTCACCCCGGTCCGCGGCTTCGCGCTGGAGCGCCTGGTGTCGCTGAGCCAGGGGCAGCTGAGCCAGGAGGTCGTCGACGGCCTCGTGCGCCGCGCGAACGGCGGCACCATGCCGGAGGCGCCCGAGGAGGAGACGCCCGCGGCGGCCGCCTGGCAGGAGCGGATCATCCCGGACCGCTTCCGCGGGAAGACCGTGATCGTGACCGGCGCCGGCTCCGGGATCGGTCGTGCGACCGCGTCCCGTATCGCGCGGGAGGGCGGCCGCGTCGTGGCGGTCGACATCAGCCAGGAGCGGCTGGACGGGTTCGCCGCGGCCCATGCGGAGCAGGAGGTGGTGGTCGTCGCGGGCGACATCACGAACGAGGACTCCGTGCGCGCGATCGTGGCGGCGGCCGGCGACCGGATCGACGGGCTGGCCAACGTCGCCGGGATCATGGACGACATGACGCCGCTGCACGAGGTGTCCGACGCGGTGTGGGAGCGCGTGTTCGCGGTCAACGTGGGCGGCACGTTCCGGCTCACCCGCGCCGTGCTGCCGGCGATGATCGCCGCGCGGGCCGGGTCCATCGTCAACGTGTCCTCCGAGGCCGGCCTGCGCGGATCGGCGGCGGGCCTCGCCTACACGGCGTCGAAGCACGCGGTCGTCGGCATGACCCGCAGCTCCGCGTTCATGTACGCCCCGCTCGGGATCCGGGTGAACGCGGTCGCCCCCGGGCCGGTCGCGACGAACATCCAGGCGAGCTTCGCGTCCGAGCTCGGTCAGCAGCGGGTCGGGCTCGCGATGACGCTGCTGCCACCGGTGGCCGAGGCCGCCCAGCTGGCCGCGTCGATCACCTTCCTGCTGAGCGACGACGGCACCAACGTCAACGGAGCCGTCCTGCCGTCCGACGGGGGCTGGTCGGCCGTCTGAGCAGGGTCACGCGTCGGGCGTGATCAGCGCCTGCAGCAGCGACCCGTAGCGCCGGGCGAGCTCGGCGTGGTCGGCGGCGGCCAGCCGGTCGTCGCCGACCACCCAGAGCGCGTAGAGCAGCCCTCCGACGAGCGCGGCCGCCAGGCGCGCGCGGAGGTCGGCGTCCTGACCGGTCATCCGCGCCCGCAGCGGTGCGACGAAGGTCCGTTCGTGCACGTCGTGCAGGCGGAGGTTGATCTCCCCCGCATCGCTCGCACGCAGCAGGGCGAGGAAGACGCCGCGGATGTCCTCGGCGGAGTCGAGCAGGGAGGCGAGGAAGCGCTCCCCGAGGCCGGCGACGTCTCCTGTCGCGAAGGGCTGCGCCTCGAGCCGCAGCTCCATCACCTCGAGGAAGAGCGCCTCCTTCGAGCCGAAGTGCCGGATGACCAGCGCCGGATCCGCGCCGGCGGACTCCGCGATGTCGCGTACCGAGGTCCCGGCGTAGCCGCGCTCCGGGAAGAGCCGCGCCGCCGCCGCGCGGATCGCCTCCCGCGACCGACCCCGCTCCGCCATCGGCTCAGGCTACGACGGCCGGGGGTGGACCCGGTCAGTAGCGTGGTGCCGTGACGCTTCCCGAATCCGACACGCTCGTGTCCTTCCCGGACGGTGCCGTGGCGGCGGACGCGGTCGTGCTCCACACCGAGCCGCTGCCGGACGGCCGGATCGGTGTCGTGCTGGATCGCACGCCGTTCCACCCGGTCGACCTCGCCTGGCCCGATCAGGGGCCCGACCGCGGCGTGCTCGTCGCCGTTGACGCCGAGTGGCCCGTGCTCGACGTGCTGATCGGCGGCACCCGGGGGGAGGACCTGCTCGTCGGCGACGCGCTGCCGGTGCGCGCGGGCACCGAGGGCTGGGTGTTCGTCGTGGTGCACGTCGTCCCCTCCGACGCCGACCTCGCGGAAGGGGCAAGGGTGCGGGCGGCGGTCGACACCGACCTGCGCGTGGCGCTCTCCGCCGGGCACACCGCCTGCCACCTCGCGTCGCTCGCGCTCGAAAGCGCGCACGCCGGGGCCAGGTCGAAACCGGGCCCGGTCGACGACCACGGCGCGCCCGCGGTCGACCTGCTCGCCCACGA
>JBQCCU010000017.1:0-8935 GCA_051961935.1 Amnibacterium sp.
AGGCTCAGCGTTGTACGCTGGGTCCGTGGAGGATGATCCCCTGGCGCTCGACCGGCAGGTCTGCTTCGCCCTCGCGGCGACGAGCCGGAGCGTGATCGGCCTCTACCGCCCGGTGCTCGAACCGCTGGGCCTCACGCATCCGCAGTACCTCGTGATGCTCGCGCTCTGGGAGCGCAGCCCGCGCACGGCGAAGGACATCGCCGAGACGCTCTTCCTCGAGCCGCCCACCCTCACCCCGCTGCTGAATCGGCTGGAGGCGGCCGGCCTCGTCTCCCGCTCCCGCAACCCCGAGGACGAGCGCGAGCTGCGCGTCGGCCTCACCGACGCCGGTCTCGCCCTCCGCCGTCGCGCGGAGGCGGTCCCGGGCCGCATCGTCGAGCGGCTGGGGGTGCCGCTCGAGACGCTCGAGCAGGTGCGGGACGCGCTCACCCACCTGCTGCGCGCCACGCTGGTCGCGCAGGCGGCGCCCGCGCACCCCGCCGGCTGACAGCGCACGGTCCGATGCCCGAGGATGCCGGAGGGCGGAGAGAGGGAGGACGGCGCATGGACCGGATCTGGTACGGCGGGGACTACAACCCGGAGCAGTGGCCGAGCGAGGTGTGGGACGAGGACGTCCGCCTCATGCAGCGGGCCGGGGTGACCGTCGCGACCGTCGGCGTCTTCTCGTGGGCGAGGCTCGAGCCGGCGGACGGGCGCTTCGACTTCGGCTGGCTCGACGAGGTGCTCGACACGCTGCACGCGGGCGGCATCCGGGTCGACCTGGCGACCGCGACCGCGTCCCCGCCGCCGTGGCTGGCGCTCGCGCACCCGGACATCCTGCCTGTGACGGCGGACGGGGTGCGGCTCTCGATCGGCTCCCGGCAGCACTACTCGCCCAGCTCCGCCACCTACCGGCGCTACGCGGACCGGCTCGTCCGCGCACTCGCCGAGCGGTACCGCGACCATCCGGCGCTCGAGGCGTGGCACGTGAACAACGAGCTGGCCTGCCATGTGCACCACGACTACTCCGACGAGTCCGCCGCGGCGTTCCGGCGCTGGCTGGAGGACCGCTACGGCTCCGTCGAAACCCTCAACGAGGCCTGGGGCACCGCCTTCTGGTCGCAGGCCTACGGCTCGTTCGACGAGGTGATGCCGCCCCGGGCGGCGCCCACGTTCCGCAACCCCACCCAGCTGCTCGACTTCGACCGGTTCTCCTCCGACGCCTGGCTCGAGGTCTACCGGGCGGAGGCGGCGATCCTCCGTGAGGTCGGTCCGGGGGTGCCGATCACGACGAACTTCATGGGCTTCTTCAAGCCCTCGGACTACTGGTCCTGGGCCCCGGAGCTCGACTTCGTGTCCGACGACCACTACGTCGATCCCGCCGACCCGGCCGCGCCGGCCGTCGCCGCGATGACCCGCGACCTGATGCGGTCGCTCGGTCGCGGCCGGCCGTGGATCCTCATGGAGCAGGCGACCAGCGCCGTGAACTGGCGCCGGCGCAACGCCCCGAAGCCCCCGGGGATGCACCGCGCGCTCAGCCTGCAGGCGGTCGCCCGCGGCGCGGACGGCGTGATGCAGTTCCAGTGGCGCCAGTCGAAGGCGGGCGCCGAGAAGTTCCACTCGGGGATGCTGCCGCACGTCGGCGAGGACAGCCGCATCTTCCGGGAGACCGTCGCGCTCGGCGCGGAGCTGGCGACGCTCGCGGACGTCGTCGGCACCCGCCTCGAGGCGCGCGTCGCGATCCTCTTCGACTGGGACAGCGGGTGGGCGCTCGAGCAGGAGGCGACGCCGGCGGAGCTCTCCTACGTCGCCATCGTGCTCCGCTGGTACCGCGAGCTGTGGCGCCGCACGGTGCTCGTCGACTTCGCCCGGCCGGACGCCGACCTCACCGGCTACTCCGTCGTGATCGCGCCGGCCACCCAGGTGCTCCCATCCGCCGCGCAGGAGAACCTGGCGCGGTTCGTGCGCGACGGCGGCCGGCTCGTCGCGACCTACCAGACGGGCATCCTCGACGAGCACCTGCACGTGCTCCTCGGCGGCTACCTCGGGGCGCTGCGCGAGGTGCTCGGCATCCGGATCGAGGAGTTCGCGCCACCTGCGGAGCCGTCGCTCACCGGGGGGCCGGTCCCGGCGCTCGCGCTCACGGGGCTCGCCGCGGGCGCCGCGAGGGAGTGGGGCGAGGTGCTCCACGCGGACACCGCGGAGGTGCTCGCGCGGTTCGACGGCGGCATGCTCGACGGCATGCCTGCGATCACCCGGAACCGCAGCGGCGAGGGCGACGCGTGGTACGTCGCCACGGCGCCCGACGACCTCGCGGCCGTCCTCGACGCCGTGCTCGACGGGACGGACGTCGGGTCGGCGCTCCCGCGGCCCGTGCCGGGGGTCGAGGCGGTGCGCCGCGCCGGGCGGCTGTTCCTGCTCAACCACACCGACGTGCCGGTCGAGGCGGCAGGCCGGCGCCTCCCGGCCAGGGGCGCGCTGATCCTGGAGGACTGAGGCCCGGGTCAGACGACCTCGAGACCGGCGCGGTCGACGCGCCGGTGGTAGCGCATCCCGGAGACCCCGCCGAGCAGCGCACCGGCGAGCGTGACGACGAGGACGGCGATCGCGGTGACGATCCCGGCGGCCGTGAGGGTCGAAGGGGAGAGCGGGAGCTGCGCGACGCTGCCGAGCCGGGCGGCGGCGCCCGTCGCGCTGCCCGCGATCGCCCCGGCGATGCCGAGGAGCACGGCGACGATGACGGCCCAGAGCCAGACCGCGAGCCCCTGCTTGAGGCCGCTGAACCGCGCCATCCGGCCCGCGACGTAGCCGCCGCAGTAGTAGGCGACCAGCAGGACGACGAGCAGTGCGATCGCGCCACCGATGCCGACGGCCTGCGCCCCCTGCTGGAGTCCGAGGAGGTTCTGCACCCCGAAGAGGGCGCCGATCGCAGCGACGAGGGCGAGCAGGACCACCGTCATCCCGGTGGCGGTGAGCCAGCCGAAGAAGGCGAGCCAGAAGCGCATCCCCGAGAACTGCTCGCGCTCCCGGACCAGGGCGCGCTCGTGCGTGGCGACGGGGTCGGCCGGACGCGCATCGAGGCGGGTCGTCGTCTCGGCGGTGGGCTCGGCCGGCCGCTCCGGGGCTGCTGCATCGGTCATGCCCGGAACCGTAGCGAGCGGCGCGCGGGGCGCAGCCGTCTCTCAGGGGACTCGGAGCCCGTACTCGACGAACCTTCGACCGGCGGTCGAGGCGATCACGGGGCGTCCGCGGTGGCGGCTGCGGCGCGCGTCGTGAAGCCGAGGACCCCATCCGCGACCGGCGCGCGGCGGAGCAGCCGCACGTCGTCCGCATAGCTCATCGAGGTGACCCACGGCGCGTGCGGCCCCTGCTTCGGGAGCCGGTCGAGCGCGCGCTGCACGTATCCGGCCCCGAAGTCGAGCAGCGGCCGCGTCGGCATGCCGCCCTGCGGCGCCCGAGGAACGGCGACCGCGTAGCCGTGCTGCCGCATGTACGTGAGGAGCCGGGTGAAGTACTCGCACACGAGCCCGACCTTGAGCGTCCAGGAGGCGTTCGTGTACCCGATCGAGAACGCGAAGTTCGGCACGCCCGACAGCATCAGGCCCTTGTAGGCCACGGTGTCCGCGAGCGCCACCGCTGCGCCGTCGACGGTCAGCGGGAAGCCGCCGAACGGCTGCACCTCGAGCCCCGTCGCGGTCACGAGCACGTCGGCGGGGATCGTCGTCCCGTCCTCGAGCTCGACGGCATGCGCGGCGACCGCACGGATGCGCCCGGTGGCGACCTGCGCCCCGCCGTCGCTGATCGACCGGAAGAGGTCCCCGTCGGGCACGAAGCAGAGTCGCTGGTCCCAGGGGTCGTACGGCGGGTTGAAGTGCACGTCCACGGGGTAGCCGGCGGGCAGCCGGCGGACGTTCGTCCACCGGATGAAGCGGCGCACGAGCCGGGGACGCCGCTTCGCGAGCAGCCAGAGCGCGCGCTGGATCGCGATGCTCCTGGCGCGGAGGAGCGTGTGCGCCCTCCGGTCCCCGAGCAGCGCACGCAACCGCACCGCGAGGCCGTCCTCGGAGGCGAGGGACAGCACGTGGGAGGGGGTGCGCTGCAGCATGGTCACCTCGGCGCCGCCCCGCGCCAGCGCCGGCACGATCGTCATCGCGGTGGCGCCGCTGCCGATCACCACGACGCGCTTCCCCCGCGTCTCGAGCCCCGCCGGCCAGTGCTGCGGATGGACGACCGGCCCCTCGAACCGGTCCAGCCCCTCGATCTCGGGCGTGTATCCGCGGTCGTACCGGTAGTAGCCCCCGGCGGCGAACAGCCAGTCGCAGCTCAGGGCGGCGCGTTCGCCCGTGTGGGCGTCCTCCACCTCGACCGTCCACCGGGCCGCCGCGCTGCTCCACGAGGCGGCGACGACCCGCCGGCCGTAGCGGATGTACCGCTCCAGCCCGTACTCGGCGACCGTCTCTCGGAGATAGGCGAGGATGCGCTCCCCGTCGGCGATCACCTTCCGGTCCGTCCAGGGCTTGAACTCGTAGCCGAAGGTCGTGAGGTCCGAGTCGGATCGGATGCCCGGATAGCGGAACAGGTCCCACGTGCCGCCCGGCGCGTCCCGGGCTTCGAGCACCGCGAAGCGCGTGCCGGGAAGCCGGGTCGAGAGCGCCTGGGCCGCACCGATCCCTGAGACGCCCGCCCCCACGACGAGCACCTCGAGGTGCTCCGGCTCCCGCGGCTCCATGGGCTCCATGGTGCCGCGTCGGCGGCCGCGGTCAGGCCGGATCCGCGTCCCTCGTGATCCCGAGCAGCGTGGCGAGGTCCGTGCCGCCGTCCGCGGCCGAGTCGTCCCCCGCCTCGATCATCCGCTTCGCGACCACGGTGGCCGCCACGCAGACGATGAGGGCCACCGCGATTCCGGCCGGCCACCAGATGGACATCGTGAGCGCGATCCCGACGAACGCCGCGGCGGCTCGAACGGCGATCTGCCGGCGCGTGACCGTGCCCCGCTCGCCCCGGTCCCACCATGCGTCCGCCATCGGGCCCCCCATCTCGCCGGAGCAAGCCTGGTGCCTCGGGGGCCCGGAGCGGGGAGCGCGGAGGCCCCCAGAGTGCGGGGTATTCCGCTCCCGGAATGCGTCATGGCGGCCCCGACGTCCAGGCGCGCCTCGCTACCGTGTGCCGGATGGACACCGCAGCGTTCTCCGTGACCGAGGTCGATCAGGTGACACCCGAGCTCGCCACGGCGCTCGGTCGTCTCGTCCCGCAGCTGTCGAGCTCGAGCGCGGTGCCCGGGCGGGAGGAGCTGCAGGCGATCGCCGCGTCCCCCGCCACGCACCTGCTCGTCGCAGCCGGCCCCGACGGCGAGGTGGTGGGGATGCTCACCCTCGCCGTCTTCGCGATCCCGACGGGCGTGCGCGCCTGGATCGAGGACGTCGTCGTGGATCAGGCGGTGCGCGGCGGCGGCGTCGGTCGCGCGCTCGTGCAGCGCGCCCTGGAGACGGCGTCCGGCGCCGGCGCGCGGACCGTCGACCTCACGTCCCGACCGAGCCGGGAGGCCGCGAACCGGCTGTACCAGCGGATGGGCTTCGAGCTGCGGGAGACGAACGTCTACCGCTTCACCCAGCCGCGGGGCTGACCACGACAGCGGCGGGCCGGTGACCGTGTCGGGCGCCGGGTCCTAGCCCTGGAACTGGTCGGGGTCGCCGGTGTCGCCGGGGTGCGACGCCGGGCCGCTGCCGTCCGGCAGCTGCTCCGGCTGCTCGCCGTCGTGCTCGTCCTGCTCGCGGGGGTCGCTCATGGAAGGAGCGTGCCCCGGCCGGCTGGGCGTGCCCGCAGCATCGGCTGAGCGACCCGGGACGGCACCCGACGAGGGCACGGGCCCCGCTCAGCGCCGCAGGGTGTCCCGTGGCAGCTCGCCGTACTGGGCGCGGTACTCGGCCGCGAACCGCCCCAGGTGGTGGAAGCCCCACCGCCTCGCGACGCCGGCCACGGTGTCCACGCTCGGATCCGCTCGCACGAGGTCGGCGTGCGCGGCCGAGAGGCGCGCGGCTCGGAGCGCGACCGTCGGGGTGGTGCCGAGGTGGCGCTGGAACGCGGCCTGCAGGCCCCGGATGCTGAGCCTGGCCGCGGCCGCGAGCTCCTCCACGGACACGCCTCGGTCCACGTTGTCGTCGATGTACGCCAGAGCGCGCCGCACTGCCCGCGGGAGGGCGGTGTCGGGCGGCGCGGGCCGGGTACCCCCGTCGACGTCCACCGGGAACGCGGCGAGCGCCGCCGCGTAGAGCAGGTCGACGGCCGCCGAACGCAGCAGCTCGTTCCCGATCAGCTCCGGGGTCTCGAACAGGCCCTGCACGTACCGGGCGGCGTGCGACCAGTGCGACGCCATCCGCGGCAGCGGCGCGACGCCGGGGAAGCCGAGCCGGGCCTGGTCCAGGCCCCGGGAGGAGCCGGCGAAGCGGCCGAAGGCCTGCTCGTCGAGGTTGATCATGAGGAGGTCGAGCCGCTCTGACTGCGAACGGCTCTCGCCCGGCCGCAGCAGGAACGGCCCCGTCGGGTCGATCGCCTCCCCGTTGGAGGTCGCCCGATACCGGCCGCCGAGGAGGTGCCCGACCCCGATGACCCCGTCGAATCCCACCGCGAACTCGGTCCAGGCGCTGACGGAGAACCAGGCGAACCGCACCCGCTCGTCGCCCCGCACCCGGTGGGCGTAGGAGAACGGACGCCGCGACTCCTGGATGCGGGCGAGCGGGTAGATCCGCTGCACGAAGCGCTCCGCCTCGCCCGGATCGCTCGTGGACAGGGAGTCACTGACCACGCTCACGCCGACAGCTCCTCCGTCCGTTCCCGTGCACAGCGTGCCGCGCTCGGCGCGTCGGCACCAGTGATCCGCTACGGAATCCGGGTCGTGTCGGCCGTCCTGCCCTGGTTTCCCCGGGCGACGGGGGCCGCCGGTGCCGCCCAGGCATCCCGCGCCGGGAACGCGCGCACCGCGACGAGCACGACGGCGACCGCGGCCATGAGGATCCAGGCGATCCACCCGAGGGGACCGACCGCGGCGGGGTCCGCGGGCGATCCCGCCGCGATCACGAGCACGGAGAACCCCGCCGCCGCGTTGAAGCCCGCGTGGGCGAAGACGGACGGCCACACGGTGGCGCTGCGGATGCGCAGCCAGCCCACGAGCACCCCGTAGGCGGTGCAGCCGACGACCATGAGGGCGAGCCCGGAGGCGTCCGGGCGGCCGAAGTCGTAGCCGAGCAGGATGACGGGGGCGTGCCACAGCCCCCACACGGCGCCGGTGAGCAGCAGGGCGGGCCAGGTGCCGAGGGGCCGCAGCGCCGGCAGCAGGAAGCCGCGCCATCCGGTCTCCTCCCCGACGGTGAAGAAGGCGTTCAGCACGGCGCCGAGCGGCAGCTGGACGAGCTGGAGCGCGACGAGGACCGGGATCGGGATCGGCAGCCGGGTGCCCGGCGGCAGCTGCGCGGCGAGTGCGCTCGAGAACCCGGAGAACCCGACGAGGTCCAGGCGGACGAGGCCCAGCAGGGCGGCGAGGAACACGGTGGCGATCGGCAGGAGGATGCTGCCCAGCGCGCCGGCGAGCGCGAGCAGCAGGGTACGGCGCACGGGCCGGATCGGCCACCAGCCCAGCCGCGTGAGGACGCGACGCGGCGAGCGCAGGGTGACGGCCGTCACGATCGCTGCGGCCACCATCGGCGTGTACATCGACACGGCCATGAGCACGGTCGCGAGCGGGGCACGCAGGCCGCGCCCGTCGAGCCGGAGCGGCAGGTCGACGGCCCACGCCAGCGCGAACGCGAGCGCCACGAACGCGACCACCTGCGCCCACCGGACGCGCTCGGCCGACGCCGGGGCGGCGCTCTCGGACATCGTCATGCCTCCGTCCCCGCCGGAAGCAGGAACAGCCCGGCGATCGTGCGGTCTTCGCGGAAGGTGATCCGCGCCACGAAGTCCCCGGCCTCGAAGGTCAGCGGGGTGTTCGTGACGGTGAAGTCCCCCGCCCGAGCGGCTTCCACCTCGCCGTGCCCCTCATAGGCACCGACCATGCCGATCACCTGAGCCCAGGCCGCCGCGAGCCCGTCGACGTCCAGGCGCTCGGCGACGGTCGCGTCGAAGCGGTCCGCCACCGCGGCCCAGCGGGCGTGGGCGAGGTCCTCGATCACGGCCCCGGCGAGCGCCCCGGACTCGGGGAACGGGGTGGTGTCCATGACCTCTCCTGTTCGTGGGTCGACCGGCTTGCCGAAGCGCTGGAACGCCGCCTGGCGGGAGATGCCGAGCACCTCACCGACCTGCTGCCAGGTGCAGCCGGTCGCGCGGGCCTGCTCCACGGCGGCGGAGACGAGGGCGGCCGCCCGGGCCTGCACGTCGACGGCGGCGCGCACCACGGCGAGCGGGTCCTCGTCGGCGCCCAGCACCGGCGCGGCGAGGATCGCGTCCAGGTCGCGGCGGAGCGTGCTCGCCAACTCCGTCAACGGGTTCGCCACGCGTCAAGAATATCTTGACCGATGGGTCTTCCGTCAAGCCTTCCTTGCGCTCGGCTGCCCACTGGTTGGATGTCCGTCCCGCGCGCCGCCCTGCCCGATGCATGCAGCAACAGGCCCGAACGGGCCGCTTCCGGCACATCCGCATGCACGCGGCACCGCGGGACACCCTCCTAGGGCCCGTCCCGCGCGTAGGCCTGCGTGCCGCGCGTAGGCCGCAACGGGCACCTCCGGCCTACACCAGGCACGAAAGCCTCCACCCGGGACCGGGCGGCGGGAACCTGCTCGATGGAGGAAGGCCGGGGCGCCGACCGTGGGGAGCCGGAGCCGTGGCGGAGGGCGTGGGATTCGAACCCACGGGACGTTTCCGCCCACCGGTTTTCAAGACCGGGTCCATCGGCCGCTCGGACAGCCCTCCAGGGCAGCGATGGTAGCCGAGCCGCAGGGCCGATCCTTCGGGGCGTATACGCCTC
>JBQCCU010000018.1:0-2375 GCA_051961935.1 Amnibacterium sp.
TGAATATAAAAAAAGAAAATGACAATCACAAATCTCAATTCCACCCCCCTCCCTATCCACAACCCTCTCTTTTCAGGGCGGTTCTTCTCTTCCCCCCCCCCCCACGTCCGCGCGGGGTGACGCGGCCGAGGTCAGGACCAGCAGGCGGTCAGGCGGTAGAGGCGCGACGAGCCGGACGTGGCGACGAGCTGCACACCGGGGCCCCGCACGGCACGGTCGATGCCGGCGAACGCCTTCGCCTGGGCGGTGTTGTTCCAGAGCCGCTGGGGGTCGTAGAGCACCCCGTGCCCCTTGAGGTCCCGCACCCCCCTGCACACCGCCGGGTCGTGCGGCGCGGCGTCGAGGTGCCCGGCGACGAGCCGCCGCTCGGTGCCCCAGTAGCCGCCGAGGTGCGGGAAGAGCGTCTGCCGGCCGCCGAGCGCCCAGGCGAGCGCGCTGCCGTTCCACGGGTCGTCGGCGATCAGCTGGCCCTGCGGCACGAAGCGGCCCACCTCGGTGAGCAGGAGGGACTCGTCGGCGTCGAGGAGGCGCTGCTGCTTGTCCGTGTCGGGGAGGGAGAAGACCGTGCCGATCGCGCCGCTGACGCCGGTGAGCGCGGGCCCGAACCAGGTGACCGCGGCGACCAGCAGGGTGGCGCCGGCGACGGCCGCGACGACCGTGCGATCCCGCGGCTCTTTCCGCCGCGAGGCGCGCCGCCGCAGCACGGCGACGAGCTCGGCGCCGCCCGCGGTGAGGATCCACGCGACCACCGGGACGGCGATCGTCGGCAGCATCGCGAGGATCCGGAACTTGTCCTTGTCCCACAGCCCGGTCGCGAGCTTCGCCAGGTCGCTGTCGCTGCCCGCCGCCGCGGCGTAGAGCAGCACGATCGCGAGGTAGGTCACCACCGCCCAGCGCAGCCCGGGCCGCAGCGCGAGCGCGACCAGGCCGGCGAGCGCGACGACCGCGAGCAGCACCGCGGGCGGCAGCGGCGCCTGCGTGGGGGAGACGAGGCTCGTGGCGAGCAGGCCCTGCAGCACCGCCGTGCCGAAGCCCTCCCGAGCCCTCGCGGGGCCGCCGTTCAGGTGGTCCGAGATCGGGCGCTGGGCGACGTCGTAGTAGTGCAGGACGAACAGCAGCGCCCCGGCGGCGACGAGCACGATCCCGAGCACGACCGCCGCGACGATCAGCCGGGCGCGGCGGCGCCCCTGCGGGCTGCAGGAGGCGAGGTCCCGCATCCACGCCGCGAAGCACGCCACGAGCAGCGGCACGACGAGCACGACGATCGCGACGAGCGAGCGCGGATGCGCGAAAGCCGCGCCGCCGAGCCAGCCCACCGTCAGCAGCACGGTGCGCCAGCGGGGCCGCACCGGCTCCGGCCGCCACGCGTGCCGCACCGGCCAGCCGGTGAGCGCCGCGACGAGCCCGAGCCCCACCGGCAGGGTCGTGTAGGCGAGGCCGTTCGGGTACAGGGTGCCGAAGTCGAGCAGCAGGTAGGGGAACGCGACGAACGCGGACGCGAGCACCGCCGCGACGCTCGCGAGGAGCACCGGCTGCACGGGTGAGGGCGTCTCCCCGCGGCGGAGGGCGGTGCCGGCGAGCAGCACGCGGGCGGCGAAGGCGCAGCCGAAGGCGAAGACCGGTCCGGCCGTGCCGATCCAGGCCGCGTTCACCGCGACGGGCACCGGCACCCCGGTGGTCTCGACCGCGATCGCCGCGATGCTGTGGAAGACCGCCGGGTAGAACGCCGTCGACTGGGTGGGGTGGGTGAGCCGGTACAGGTGCAGGCTGGAGGCGTCCCCGGACTGCACGATCGACTGGACGGCGTTCAGGTGGAACACCGCGTCGTAGGTCTGGCTGATGCGGTCGGGCGAGGGCACCGCCGCGAAGGCGATCCAGCCGATCGCGACGGTCGCGACGCCGACGCCGAGCAGCACCGGCAGCACGTCGGCGGGCCGCCAGGAGTCCCACGCGGGCAGGCGGTGGCCGGTCCGTGAGGCGAGCAGGCGCGCGCCGAGCAGCACCACGACGGCGACGACCGCCGTGACCGCGACCGCCCGCCAGCCGAACCGCGCGTGCAGGGCCGCGGCGGCGACCCCGGCGACGCCGATCGTGCCGAACCCGAGCGGGCCGGCCAGCGCGAGCGCGGTCGCGCCGCGCAGCCGCAGCGCCGCCGCGAGCGCGGTGCCGGGGACGAAGACGACCAGCACCGTGGCGAGGACCGGCAGGGCGGCGCCGATCCAGGTCATGACCGGATCACGGTACACGCGCGACCCACGTGCGCCGTGGCAGCGCGCGAACCCTCCGTGGGGCCCCGAGACACGTTAAAAACCAAAACAGCCCCGAAGGGGGGGGTAAAATGGAATTTTGCGCGTGGGGGGGGGGGGGGGGGTGGG
>JBQCCU010000019.1:0-11958 GCA_051961935.1 Amnibacterium sp.
TCGAGCAGGGCGCCCTCAGCGACCTCGAGGTCGCCTACCTCGGCTGGGACATCCTCGCCGGCCTCGACCACATCCATCAGGCCGGCATCGTCCACCGGGCCATCAAGCCCGCCAACGTGCTGCTCGTCGAGGCGCGGCACCGGCCGCCGAGGTGCTTCGCGACGTACCCGCGGAACGCCTCCATGGCTTCGCCCGCGGTCGGCCGCTCCGCCGGGTCGCGCGCGGTCATCCGGCGGAGCATCTCGCGCAGGTCGGCGGCCAAGCCGGACGGCAGGACCGGGTCGCGCTCGAGCCGGGCGAGGGCGCTCTCGGTGGCGCCGCCAGGGAAGCACACCCGGCCCGTGCAGGCCTCGATGAGCACCAGGCCGAACGAGTACACGTCGCTCTGCGGGCCGAGCAGGTGCCCCTCGAGCTGCTCGGGGCTGACGTACGCGGCGGTCCCCTCCGTGTACTCGTGCGGGAGGGTCTGTCCCGTGCGGAGCAGCGCGATGCCGAAGTCGGCGAGCTTCGCGCGGGGTGGCCGATGCCGCGCTGCGACGAGCAGCACGTTGGCCGGCTTGATGTCGCGGTGGACGATGCCGGCCTGATGGATGTGGTCGAGGCCGGCGAGGATGTCCCAGCCGAGGTAGGCGACCTCGAGGGCGCTGAGGGCGCCCTGCTCGAGCCGCTGCCGCAGGTCGAGCCCGTCCACGAGCTCCATCACGAGGTACACCTGCGGCTCCCCGCGCTCGTCGAAGTCGACGCCCGCGTCGAGCAGGGTGACGAGGCCCGGGTGGTTCAGCGAGCCGAGGAGGCGCGCCTCGCCCTGCTGGGCGCGGAGGTCCTCCGGTCGCATCGCGGAGGCGGTGAACAGCTTGATCGCCACGTCGCGGCCGAGGAGGGTGTCCCGCGCGCGGAACACGGTCGCCGCCCCGCCGCTGCCGAGCGTCTCGTCGAGCCGGTACCGGCCCGACAGGATCCGCTGCGGCGGCCCGCTCGCGACGGGTTCGAGCATCGCTTCGGCACCTCCGGTGGGCGGCCGGCCGGGTCCGGGCGGGGACGGGCCGGGATGGAACGCATCGTCGCACACCGCCGGCGGCGAGGGAACGAGCGCACCGCCGGACACCCGGCCGGCACCCATCCGCGCGCCCCTAGGATCCATCTCTCGTGGACGAATACGTGGATCGTCCCGGTGCCCGGATCGCGTACAGCATCGACGGCGGCCCGGGGGACGGGGCCGCCGTGCTCATCGCCAACTCCTTCCTGGCGAGCCGGCACCTCGAGGACACGGTCGGCATCTTCGACTGGTCGCCGGTCACCGCGGTGGGCAAGCGGCTGATCCGGTTCGACGCGCGGGGGCACGGGGAGTCCTCCGGCGGCACGGACGACGACGACTACCGCTGGCCGGCCCTCGCGGACGACCTGCTCGCGGTCGCGGACGCCGCTGCGACGGCCGCCCCGCGCGACGCGATCGGCGCGTCCACCGGATGCGGTGCTCTCCTCTGGGCCGTCTCCCGGCGCCCGGAGCGGTTCCGCCGGCTCGTGCTCGTGATCCCGCCGACGGTGCGCGACGAGCGGGTGCAGCAGGGCGAGCTGTACCGGGCGACGGCGTCGCTGGTCGAGCTGCGCGGCGCCGAGGCCTGGTCGCGGCTCGTGGACAACTTCCCGCCCGTGCCGCTGCTCGACCGGGGCGGCTGGGCGCGGGCGCGGCAGGTCCCGATCGACCTCGGCATCCTGCCCTCGGTGCTGCGCGGCGCCGCGGCGAGCGACCTCCCCGCGGACGAGGTGCTCGCCGGCATCGAGCAGGAGACGCTCGTGCTCGCGTGGACCACCGACAAGGACCATCCGGTGACGTCCGCGGAGTACCTCGGGCGGGCGCTGCCGAACGCCCGCGTCGTGATCGCCGATGAGCCCGAGCACGTGCGCGGCTGGGGCGCGCTCGTGCGGGAGCACCTCGCCGGCTGACGCGCTTCAGGACCGCGAGGACGACCGCATGGATGCGCTGACCGGGTGGCTGCTCGATTCCGACCCGTCGATCCGCTGGCAGGTGCTGCGCGACCTCGGCGGAGCGCCGGACGAGGTCGTCGCCGGTGAGCGGGCGCGGGTCGCCCGCGAGGGGTGGGGCGCACGGCTGCTCGGGGCGCAGCGGCCGGACGGTCAGTGGGGCGTCGGCGTCTACGACGGGGACGACTGGGATTCCACGACAGACGCGCTCTGGATCCTGCGGGAGCTCGGCGCGGACCCGGCGGACCACGGCGTTCGGCGTGCGGTCGACCTCGTCGCCGATGGGGTGCGCTGGGAGGACCGGAACGGCGGCCGGCCGTTCTTCGCGGGGGAGACGGAGGCCTGCGTGAACGGCCGGGTGCTGGCGCTCGGCGCGTACTTCGGGCATCCGGATCCGGCGCTCGCCGCCCGGCTGCTCGACGAGCAGCTGCCCGACGGCGGCAGGAACTGCGAGGCGCCGACGAGCCGCCGGAGCACGTTCCACTCGACGCTCTGCGTGCTCGAGGGCTTGCTCGCGCTCGAGCGGGGGACCGGGAGCGACCCCGCGCTCGCCGCCGCCCGTCACCGCGGGGAGGAGTACCTCCTCGACCGCGCCCTGCTGCGGCGGCGGTCGACCTGCGAGGTGATCGATCCGGGCTGGCTCACGATCCACGTCCCCACCTACTGGTGCTACGACCTCCTCCGCGCCCTCGAGCACCTCCGCAGCGCGGGCGGCGATCCCGACGCGCGCCTCGCCGGGGGGCTCGCCGCACTCCGGCGGCTGCGGTCGGCCGACGGGAGCTGGCGGGCGGAGCCGCACGAGGGACGGCCGGTGATCGAGCTGGAGCCGGCCGGGCCCTCCCGCTTCGCGACCCTGCGCGCGCTCCGGGTACTGCGGTGGGCGGACGGGATCTGATCCTGCGAGCCGCCGGGGGCGAGGAGTAGCGTCCCGTCACCGCCGACGGGAAGGACGACCATGAGCGACGACACCCCGATCTCCTACCTCGTGCTCGCGGACGGCACGCCGGTCGTCGCGGCGTCCGGCCAGCCGATCGGCACCGTCGAGCACGTGCTCCAGGACGACCGCCTCGACTTCTTCGACGGCCTCGTCGTGGCCGCGGACCGCGGCCGTCGCTTCGTCGACTCGGCCCGGATCACGCGCATCACGGCGGCCCAGGTGACCACCGACCTGTCCGACGAGGAGGCCGACCGCCTGCCCGAGCCGAGTGGCGAGCCCGTGTTCGCAGCCGACCCCGAGCAGGACCGCGGTCCGGGGCTCACCGCGTGGTTCGGGCGGCTGTTCGGCCGCGAGCACTGGGTGCAGCGCGGCGACGACGACCCGGGCGAGCGCCCCTGATCGAGCGCCCCGGCAGGCCGAGGGTCTGCGAGACGATCCGCGGCCCTCGCCCGGGGCGGGGCTCAGCCGGCCTTCGTCGGCGCCGGGGAGGGGGAGGCGGGCGGCGGGGTGGGCACCGGCGTCGGGCTCGCGGACGGGGTCGGGGTCGTCGGCGCGGGCGCAGGAGCCGGTGCGGGCGGAGCCGCCGGCGCCGGCGCGGCGACGAACCGCTGCTCCGGGGAGGGCCAGGTGGTCGCGCCGCCGTAGACCCTGTTCACGGCGGTCTGGATGCCCCGCCAGAGGCAGTGCCGTTCGATGGCGGCCTGCCCGGTGCCGTAGATCGGGCAGGTCGGGAAGTCGTAGATGCTGCGCAGGTCGACGTAGCCGCTGACGTTGCCGACCCAGACGGCGGTGGCGACCTTCGACGTGGTGCCGATCATCCAGGTGTTGGCGTTGCCGTCGGTGGTACCGGTCTTGCCGAGCTCGAAGACGCCGTCGGCGGTCTGGTCGCCGCCGGCGGTGCCGTTCGTGACGACGCCGCGCAGCGCCGCGTCGGCGGCGATCGCCACCTGCTTGTCGACCGACTGGTGGCACGACGTGGCGGGGACCTTCACCTGCGAGCCGTCGGGCTTCACGACCTTCTCGATCGCGACCGGCGTGCAGGTGCGCCCCAGATCCCCCATGCCGGCGTAGGCGGTGGCCATCGACAGCGGGGAGACGTAGTTCGTGCCGATGATCGAGGAGGGGTTGTCGTCGAGCCGCCCGCCCTTGGCGGGATGCACGTCGAAGGACTCGGCCATGGCGCGGATGTCGCAGAGGTCGAGCTGCTCACCCATGCTCGCGAAGGCGCCGTTGATGGAGCGCTCGGTGGCGGCGAGGACCGAGAAGTGACCGCGTTCGCCCTCGTCGTTGCCGACGGACCACGCGCTGCCGGAATCGGGCTGCCCGCAGACCGTGAAGCTCGACGCAGGGATGGTCCGGGCCGATCCGAGCACGCTGTCGCTCAGCGTGTGCCCGGTCTTCAGCCAGTCGAGGAGGGTGAAGAGCTTGTAGGTCGACCCGGGCTGCAGGCCCCCGGATCCGCCGTAGGCCTCGTCAGTGGTGAAGTTCACGGCCGTGGCGCCGCCGCCCGACACGGCGGCCGAGCCGCTGTCGTCGAACGCCTTGTTCTCGACCATGGTCACGATGCGGCCCGTGCCGACCTCGACCGAGACGGCCGCGCCGCCGATGTTCAGCTCCTTCGACGTGGCCGGCACGTAGCGGTGCATCACCGCCTGCGCCTGCTTCTCGAGGTCGAGGTTCAGCGTGGTGTAGATCCGCCAGCCGGCGGTCTGCAGGTTCGCGAACCGGTCCGCGGCCGTGCGCCCGAAGGCGGGGTTCTGCTCGATCGTGTCGACCACGTAGCTGCAGAAGAAGCCCGCGGCGCCGGCGGATCGGCACCCGGTCTTCGGGGGCGTGATCCGCGGCTTCACGGGGCTTGCGACGGCACCGGCGTACTGCGTCGCGGTCAGCATCTTCTGCTGCAGCTCGGTGCGCAGGATGTAGTTCCGCCTGGCCGTGTCCGCCGGGATGTCGGCGGGGCGGTCGATCCGCAGCACCTCCGGGTCGTTCACGATCGCGATGAGGCTCGCGGCCTGCGCGACGGAGAGGTCCTTCGCGTCGATGCCGTAGTAGTAGCGGGCGGCGGCCTGGATGCCGTAGATCTGGCCACCGAAGCCCGCGATGTTCAGGTAGCCGAGCAGGATCTGGTCCTTGCTGTACCGCTTCTCGAGCCCGATCGCGTACCGCGCCTCGCGGAGCTTCCGGCCGATGTCCGTCGCCGTGCAGTCGTGGTAGGCCGCGGCGACGGCCTTCTGCGTGCTGAGCTGCTCGGCCTGCTGGATGCAGACGTTCTTCACGTACTGCTGCGTGATCGTCGAGGCACCCTGCACGTTGCGGCCGAGCGCGTCGGAGACCGCGGCCCGCAGGATGCCGGTCGGATCGACGGCGCCGTGCTGGTAGAACCGCACGTCCTCGCCCGCGACGGCCGCATCCTTCACGGCCGGGGTGACCTCGCTCCACGGGATCACCGTGCGGTCCTCGGTGTAGAAGGCCGCGATCTGCACCTCCTTGCCGCCGGACTTCGCGTAGATGCGCGTCTTCTGGTCGAGGGGAGTGATCTGCAGGTCGCTCGGGAGGTGCTCGAAGAGGCCGATCCCGTCCTTCGCGGCGGTCCCGGTCAGCGCGGCCGCGGGGGTGACGGCGACGGCGACGACGACGCCCGCGATGGCGGCCACTGCGAAGAACATGACCAGGGCGGAGAGGCGTGGCCCGAGGCCTGAGGAGAACCGCGACACGCGGCGCAGGCTAACCGTTGATCTTCGTAAACTGACAAGTCGCGCGGCGGATCGATGCGATCCGTCCTCCCTGCGTGCAGGTTCTGGAGGGCACGATGCGGCCGAACACGGCGATACCCAGCCCACCCGTGTCGTGGGCGACGTTCCACATCGGGCCGCTCACGATCCACGTCTACGCGTTGTGCATCCTGGCCGGGATCGTCGCCGCGATCCTCGTCACGCAGCGGCGGCTGCGCGCCCGCGGCATCGTGCCGGGCTTCGTGATCGACGCGGCCATCTGGGCCGTCCCGCTCGGCATCGTCGCCGCGCGGCTGTACCACGTGCTCACGCACACCGGCGACTACTTCTTCCCCGGCGCGAACCTCTGGAACGTGTTCGCGATCTGGGACGGCGGCAACGCGATCTACGGCTCGATGCTCGGCGGCGCGCTCGGGATCTGGATCGCGACCCGCAGGGCCGGCATCCGGTTCCTCTCCTTCGCCGACGCGATGGCGCCCGGCATGCTCGTCGCGCAGGCGATCGGCCGGTTCGGCAACTACTTCAACCACGAGCTGTTCGGGTTGCCGACGACGCTGCCGTGGGGACTGCAGATCGAGGCGACGAACCCGCACATCCCGCCGGGGACGCCGCCGGGGACCCTGTTCCACCCGCTGTTCCTCTACGAGATCGTGTGGAACCTCGTCGGGGTCGCGATCATCCTGCTGCTCGAACGGCGCACCGCGCTGCAGTGGGGCAGGGCGATCGCCGTCTACCTCATCTGGTACGGCCTCGGTCGCAGCTGGCTCGAGGCGATCCGCATCGACCCCACCAGTGACGCCTTCCTCGGCATCCCGGCGAACGACTGGGCGTCCTTCGCCGCCGTCGCCGTCGGTCTCGTGCTCCTCCTGGTGCAGCTGCGGCGCCACCCGGGCCTCGAGCCGAGCCCGTTCCTCACGGATCACCCGCGGCCGGCCGTCCGGCTCGGCGGGGAGGATGCGCCGGTGGATCGCCCGAAGGTCGACGCCTAGACCCCGAGCAGCAGCAGGTCCTCCAGGGACGCCTCGCCCGCCGCCGTCGCGAACGCGCCGAAGCCGGCGACGACCGCGTCGCGCTCCTGCTCCGGCACGCGGTCGAGGACCTCCGCCAGCGCCGCCCGCCGTGCCGCAGTCACCTGGCGCACGAGCGTGCGACCCTCCTCGGTCACCGCCACGACGACCTCGCGCCGGCTCACCTCGGACGCCTCGCGCTGGACGAGGCCCTGCACGATCAGCCGGTCGACCATCCGGCTCGTGCTGGGAGCGCTCAGCCCGGCCCGCTCCGAGAGGAGGCCCTGCTTCATCGGGCCGGAGCTGGACAGGATCACGAGCAGGCGGAACTGGGGCAGCGAGACGCGTTCGAGCGCGGGCGCGACCGACCGGGCGACGATGCCGAGCAGGGCTCGCGACGCCATCAGGAGCTCGTCGACCGGCTCCATCGGCTCCTCCCGCGGGCTCAGCGCGATCCCTCCCGTGCGACGGGCGCGGCCGCACGCCCGGTGCTCGGCGCCCAGCCGCGCGAGCCGCCGACGGGCCGTTCCTCGGGGATCTCGTGGCCGGCCGTGCAGATCCAGAGGTACTGGTTCGCCGCGTACGAGCGGGTGTCGGGCGAGCGGAACGCCGGAAGCGAGCAGTCCTTCGCATGGCAGGTCGTCAGCGCCGCGGTTCGGTTGTCCACGTGCATATGATGCCGCCCGCGCCGTGGCGGCGCAGGGCGTCGCCGGCGTTGTCGGCGCTCTTGCAGGCAAGCCGGAGCCTCCCTTGCCGCACAGCATCTGTTGTTATCGTGCACCGGTGCTGGTTCCCTCCGTGCCACCTCGCCCGCCGGGGGAGGCGCGGGCATGAGCGGACTCATGTGGATGCCGTCCGCCCCGCTCACCTTCGCCCGCCTGCTCGCGATCCACCTGCAGCCCGTGCCGGTGCTGCCCGGCGTCGCGGTCCTGCTCCTCGTCGGCTACGCGGCGGGCGTCCTCCTGCTCCGGCGCCGCGGCGACCGGTGGCCCCTGCAGCGCACGGTCTGGTGGGCCGCCGGGGTGGGAACGATCCTCGCGATGACCGCCACGGCGATGGACGGCTACGGCATGGAGGTGTTCAGCGTGCACATGGTGCAGCACATGGTGCTCGGCATGCTGACGCCGATCCTGCTGGTGCTGGGCGCCCCGGTGACGCTCCTGCTCCGCGTGCTCCCCGGCGGGTCCTGGGTGCGCCGCGCCCTGCTCGCCGTCCTGCACAGCCGGCCCGCCCGGGTCCTGACCCATCCCGTGGTCGTCTCGGCGATCTTCCTGGTCAGCCTCTACGGGCTCTACTTCACGCCCCTGTTCGACGCCCTGATGGCCACCATGTGGGGCCACAACCTGATGCTGCTCCACTTCATCGCCGTCGGCTGGCTGTACTTCTGGGGCATCCTCGCCGTCGATCCGTCGCCGCGGCCGGCGCGGCGCGGGCTGCGCGCGCTGAGCGGCCCCTTCGTCCAGGTGCTCGAGCTCACCGGGACGGTGCCGTTCCACGCGTTCTTCGGTGTCGCGCTGATGATGTCCACGGTGCTCCTCGCGCCGGTCTTCGAGCCCTTCACTCGGGCGCTCGGTCTCTCGCCGCTCGCGGACCAGCAGACCGGCGGCGGCATCGCCTGGGGGTTCACGGAGCTGCCCACGCTGCTGGTGCTCGCCGTGCTCCTGCTGCAGTGGCAGCGGACCGACGACCGGCGCCGGCGCAGCAGCGCCGCCGCCGAGCAGCGGGAGGCGGCCGAGCTCGCGGCGTACAACGCCCGGCTGGTGCGCCTCGCGGGTCGGGACTGATGCGCCTGCTGCTCGCGACGGTGCTCCCGCTCGGGATGGTGGCGGCGGTGAACCCGTGCGCGTTCCCGCTGCTGCCCGCCTACCTCGCCCGGTTCAGCGGGGTCGGCTCCGCCGCCGGCCCGGGGCGCCGCCTGCGGAAGGCGCTGCTCGACGGCGCCGCGATGACGGCCGGATTCGTCGCCGTGTTCACCGTGGTCGGCGCCTCCGGCTCGCTCGTGGTGCACGCCGTGCTCGCCGTCGCGCCGGCCGCGCTCGTCGTGGTCGGGGCGGCCCTGCTCGTGCTCGCCGTGCTCGCCCTTCTCGGGCGGCTGCCCGCCCCGCGGGTCGCGCCTCCGCGGTTCCGGGCCGGCGCCGGCCCCCTCGCCGCGTGGGGGTTCGGCGCGGCGTAGGCCGTGGGCTCGCTCGGGTGCGCCCTGCCGCTCTTCGCCGCGGCGATGGGGCGGGGCGCCGCGACCGCCGGCTGGGCGGGTGCCCTCGTGGCGTCGCTCGGCTACGCGGTGGGGATGGGGCTGCTCGTGACCGGCGTCGGGCTGGTGGTCGCCGTCGCCGGCGCCGCCGCCGGGCGGCGCCTCATCCGGTGGAGCCGGTACGCCCCGGTGGTCGGGGCCGTGATCACGGGGCTCATGGGGCTCGGCCACGCCTACGTCGGGCTGCGCGATATCGGGCTTACCGCGCCGCCCGCCCTGGCCGCCGTCCAGAGCGCCGCCGCCGCCCTGCTCGCGTGGAGCCCCGCGCTGCTGGCCGGGATGCTCGGCGCCGTCGTGGTCGCCGCCCTCGCCGGGATCGCCGTTCAGGAGCTGCGTGGCCGGAGGGGGCCGGGATGAGCGGACGGCGACGCCCGGAGACCGGGCTCGTGATCGCCTGGGGCGGCGCGGCGGTGGCGGTCGCCGTCGCGGTGGCGCTGGTCGTGGTCCTGCTGCTGCCGGCGCCGGCGCCCTCCAGCGCGGCGCAGACGGCCGGGCCCGCGAGCACCGGGCTCGACGCGACCGAGAGCACGCTGCTGGCCGTGGAGCCCGTGAAGCCGGCCCCGGCCCCCGGGTTCACCCTGACCGACCAGCGTGCGCACCCCTCGAGCCTCGGCGACTTCCGCGGCCGGGCCGTCGTGCTGTCGTTCAACGACGACCGCTGCACCGACATCTGCACGCTGCTCGCCCAGGTCGTCGCCGCCGCCGACCGCGATCTCGGCGCCACCCGCGCGCACGTCGCCTTCGTCTCGGTGAACGCGAACCCGTACCATCCGTCCGTCGCGGACGTGCGGTCGTGGACCGACGCGCACGGCCTCGGCGCCGTGCCGAACTGGACCTACGACACGGGCAGCCCCGCGCGCCTCGCCGCCGTGGCCAAGGCCTACGGGGAGACCGTGCGGCTCGATCCGACGACGCGCACCATCGAGCACGGCACCGACCTGGTCTTCATCGATCCCGCGGGCGAGGAACGGCTCATCGGGCTCTACGGCACCGAGACCGCCGACACGGCCGCCTTCGGCCACGCCCTCGCCGACGCGGCTGTCTCGATGCTGCCCGCGGGCGAGCGGGGCACCGTCGGCGGCGCCGAAGCGGCGCCGCCCTCATCGGGCTCCGGCATCGCCTCGCTGCCCCGGCTCGGCGGGCACGGGGCACCGGTCTCCCTCCGCAACCCCGGCCGGTTCACCGTCCTGACGTTCTTCTCGAGCACCTGCACCGCCTGCAGGAGCGAGCTGCCCGGGATCGAGCGGGAGCACCGGTCGGCGAAGGGCCGCACCGCGTTCGTCGGCGTCGACGTCGCCGACTCGGCCGCCGCGGCGCAGCGGCTGCTCGCGAGCACCGGCGTCAGCTATCCGGTCGGGGTCGACGCCACCGGCGCCGCGGCCGCCCGCTTCGGCGCGACGGGCCTCCCGTACACGGTGATCCTCGATCCCTCGGGCCGCGCGGTCACGACGCACCCGGGTCTCCTCACCGCGGATCAGCTGCACTACCTGCTGCAGGTGCTGCCCGCCGCCGGATGAGCGCTCGGGCTCACATCCGCTCCTCGCCCCGGTGCGCGGGCGTCCTTCCGGCATTCTCATCCGACGGATGCGTCGCCTCGGGGTCGTCCGAGGGCTTCGGCAGGAGGCGTGCCTGGGCGCCGTCGAGGAGCCGGTGCACCGCCACGACGCGCTCGTTCGGGAGGCCGGCTTCCCCGAGGGAGTTCTCGAGCTCGGCGAGCGCCCGCGCGAGCACGGGCAGCCGGGCCTGCTGGATCACCGCCGGCAGTGCGGCGTCGAGGCAGTCGGCGAACGCGGCGCGGTCGTCGTCCGTGCGCAGGCGCCGCGCCAGACCCGCGAACGTGCGCAGGAGGGTCGCACAGGTCTCCGCCTGCCGGGACTCCGCCGCGCCGACCACCAGGGCGGCGAGCGCGCCGAACACGCGCTCGATCGCATCGTCCGGATAGACGACCGGCAGCACGTCCGACCGTTCCGCGCGCCCGGATCGGTCGCGCTCGCCCGCGAGCAGCCAGCGGGCGCCGATGTCCCGGAGCGCGCGGATCGCGATCCCCGCGGTGGCGGGGCTCTGCGACGCGCTCGTCCCCGTCGCCCAGGCGATGTTCTCGAGCTGGTCGATCGCGTAGTCCGACTCGATGCGGACGGAGCGCACGTCGTCCAGGCGGAACGCGGCCAGGGCCTCCTCGTCGAAGCGGTCGTCGTCGGCGTCGACGCCGGCCAGCTCGACGAGCGGGTCACCGTATATGACCGAGTCGCCGAGGCAGCCGATCACCACGACCTCGGCGTCCCGGCCGGCCCGGTCGGCGAGGCCGCCGAGCGACTCGACGTCCACCGCCACGACGTACCCGCTGTCGCGGGCCGCGACGACGCGCCCTGCTCCCGCCGGCCGGGACCGCTCGGGGCGGGTGCGGCCGATCAGGGCGAGCTCCCGCTCCCGGGCGCTGAGGGCGAGGTCCTGGATCGAGCGCACGACCGTCTGCGGCCGCATCTGGTCGATCGTGGCGTGGATGAGCATCAGCAGCGTGACGAGCGCCGCGAGCGTGAGCAGCAGGGTCAGCGTCGCCGCGTACACGGGCGCCGGCTTGGCGCGCGCGAGCCCGAGCGCGACGAACGAGAAGGCGGTCACCCCGACGAAGAAGCCGAGGTACGCCTGGTTCGCCACCCGCCGCAGGAACTGGTCGAAGATCACGGGCGTCAGGGAGCTCGCCGTCTGCTGCACGGCGACGAGCAGCACGGAGAAGGTGATCGACGTGACGGTGAGGAGGCTCGTGGCCACCGCCTGGATCACGCCCTGCGCCGCCTCGTCCGGAACGATCAGCGCCACGGCGTGGCGCACGGGCCCGGTTCCCGTGAGGCGGTCCAGCAGGGAGACGAGCACGGCGGCGACGGTGAACGCCGCCGTCATCACGAGCGGCAGCCGGAGGAACTCGGCGAGACCGCGGCGGAACGGCCCGCGAGCGTGCAGCTCGCCCGCGTCCTCGAGCGGGTCCCGCGCGGCTCGGCGGACGGAGCCGCGGCGCATCCGCCGGGTCCCCTCGGGGCCACTCCGCGGCGC
>JBQCCU010000020.1:0-8288 GCA_051961935.1 Amnibacterium sp.
GCGGCGGGCGCGAGCGCGGCGGCGGTGGCGGGCAGCGCGGCGGCGAGGCGGGGGGAGAGCTCGACCGCGACGACCTCGGCCCCCGCCTCGAGCAGCCCGAGCGTGAGCGAGCCGAGCCCGGGCCCGATCTCCAGCACCCGCTCCCCCGGCGCGACCTCCGCCAGCCGGACGATCCGCCGCACCGTGTTCGCATCGTGCACGAAGTTCTGGCCGAGCCGCTTCGTCGGCGCGACGCCGAGCTCCTCGGCGAGGCGGCGCACGTCGGCGGCGCCCAGCAGTCGCACGTCGCTCACGGGTAAGCGACCCTACCGGGTGGAACGGCGACGGCCCGGACCGGCGATGCCGATCCGGGCCGCTGCCGTTCCTGGGCTCAGACCCGCGCGAGCGACGCGCCGGCCCGCTTGCGCGAGAGGGCGTCGACGGTCGCCGCGAGGATCAGCACGCCACCGGTGATCAGCAGGTTGACACCGCCCGGCAGGCTCATCAGGCCGAGACCGTTCGTGATCGCGGTGATCACGAGCGCGCCGACGACACCCTGCACGAGGCGGCCGCGGCCGCCGAACAGGCTGACGCCACCGACGACCGCGGCGGCGACGCCGTTCAGGACGTCCGTCTGCCCGAAGCTCGACCCCACGACGCCGACCTCGCTGGCCTGGAACAGGCCGGAGACCACCGCGAGGGTGGAGCAGAGCACGAACGCCGAGATGCGGATCGCGGCGACGCTGATGCCCGCGCGACGCGCCGCCTCGGGGTTGCCGCCGACCGCGTAGAGGTGGAGGCCCCACCGGGTGCGGTCGAGCACCTGGGTGGCGATCCAGAGGATCGCGAGCACGATCGGCACGACGATCGGCACGCCCTGCACGGGCACCACCGAGACCGACCGGTCCAGGTTCAGCAGGTAGACGATCGCGCCGGTGACGACCGCGATCGCGCCGACGCGGATCGCCAGCATGCTGATCGGCCGGACCGGGACGCCGGCGCTCCGGCGTCGGCCACGGTCGTAGAACGCCGTGCCGAGGGAGATCAGCACGATGACCGCCCACATGACCCATCCCGCCCAGACCGGCATGTTGCTGTTCTCGATCGCGAGCGCCGACGGGTCGGTGATCCGGTACGAGTTGCCGTTGCCGAGGAGCACGAGCTGCAGGCCCTGGAAGCCGAGGAACAGACCCAGGGTGACGACGAACGACGGGATGCCGACCTTCGCCACGAAGTAGCCGATGAACAGGCCGATCACGAGGCCCACGACGAGCGCGACCACGAGCGCGAGCAGCCAGTTGATGTGCAGCGCGTCGTTCAGCTGGACGAAGACCGCCATGCCGACACCCGCGGTGACGCCGGCCGAGAGGTCGATCTCACCGAGCAGGATCACGAACACGAGGGCCACGGCGAGCATCGCGAGGAACGCGGTCTGCGTGATCAGGTTGGAGACGTTCAGCAGGCCGAGGAAGTCGCCCTGGGTGAGGAACTGGAACAGGATGCAGAGCACGACGAACCCGCCGATGGCCGGCAGCATGCCCATCTCGCCCGAGCGGACCCGGGAGATGTACGCCTTGAACTGGTCGCCGATCGTCCCCTCGTAGCCGGTCGCGATGCCGGGTGCGGTCCCGCCCCCGGCGGTGTCGACGGCGGCCGCGAGCTCGGGATCCGGCGCCTTGTTCTCCGTGGTGGTCATCGCGCGGCTCCTTCGAGGCTCGGCTCGGCCGTCTTCAGGCCCGTGATGTACCCGACGACGTCGTTGTTGTTCGTCTCCTTCGTCTCGAGCTGCGCGACCATCGTGCCGAGGTAGAGCACGTTGATGTGATCGGCGACCTGGAAGACGTCGGCGAGGTTGTGGCTGATGATCAGCACGCCCACCCCCTGCTCGGCGAGGCGCCGGACGAGGTTCAGGACCTGCTCGGTCTGGGCGACGCCGAGGGCGGCGGTCGGCTCGTCGAGGATGACGACCTTCGCCTTCTGCAGCACCGCGCGGGCGATGGCGACGGTCTGCCGCTGGCCGCCGGAGAGGGAGGACACCTTCTGCCGCACCGACTTGACGGTGCGGACCGAGAGGGACCCGAGGGTGGCGGAGGCGTGCTTCTCCATCTCGCCGTTGTCGAGGGTCCCCTGGGACGTCTCCTCCCGGCCGAGGAACATGTTCTGGACGATGTCGAGGTTCTCGCAGAGCGCGAGGTCCTGGTAGACGACCTCGATGCCGAGGCGCGAGGCGTCCTTCGGGGTCGCGAGGTTCGCGGGCGAGCCGTTGACGAGCACCTCGCCCGAGTCGTAGGGCTGCACGCCGGCGAGGCCCTTGATGAGTGTCGACTTGCCGGCACCGTTGTCGCCGACGAGTGCGCTCACCTGACCAGGGAAGACCTGGAGGTTCACCCCCTTCAGCACGTCGACGGGACCGAAGCTCTTGCGGATGTCTCTGAGTTCGATGATCGGGGCGACCATTGCCCCCTCCTTCCGATTCCGCCGTCGAGGCGGGAGGTGCCGGAACGGACTGCGGCCTGCGCAGCCGGCGCACCGTAAGGATGCACCGGCCACGCAGGCCGCGTCACGAGTGGGCTACTGGACGCCGTACTTCTTGCACGCCGCCGCGACGTTGCCCGTGCAGATCTGCGACGCCTGGGCGTTGCCGTCCTTCACGACCGTCTCCACCTTGTCGGCGGTGACGAGCACCGGGGTCTCCAGGAACGCGGGCACACCGGCCTGCGAGGTCGGAGCGGTGGGCTTCTGGCCCTTCAGCAGGTCGATCGCGACCTTCGACGCCTGGCCGGCCTCGAGCTGGTACGGCTTGTAGACCGTGCCGTACTGCTTGCCGAGCAGGATGTTCTGCAGGCCGGGGATCGACGCGTCCTGACCGGAGGTCGGGACGACCTTCTTGTACTTGTCGAGGACGGTGATGACCGCCGCGTTGTTGGCGTCGTTCGCGGTCCAGACCCCGGGGATGTTGCCCTTAAGCGCGGTGTAGGCCTGCGCGAACTCGGTGCCGGACTTCGTGGCGTCCCAGGTGCCCTTCGGGGAGAAGGCGCACTTGATGCCCGCCGCGGCCATCGCCTTGGTCGCACCCTTCAGGAAGTAGGCGGCGTTGCCGTCCGTGGGGTCACCGCTCATGCAGACGACCTTCGCCGTCTTCGGGTTCTTCCCCTCCTTCTTCAGGCCGTCGACGATCATCTGGCCCTCGAGCTCGCCGACCTTCTCGTTGTCGAACGAGACGTAGTAGTCGGCGCCCGCGATCGGACGGTCGTAGGCGATGACCGGCACACCCTGCGCGTGCGCCTTGGTGAGCACCTGCGCGCCGGCGCCGTTCAGGTCGACGAGGAGCATCACGCCGCAGCCCTTGCTGAGCTGCGCCGACGCGATGGTCGCGTACTGCGTGGTGCTGTTGTGGGCGTTCTGGATGTCGGCGGTGAAGCCGGCGTCCGAGAGCGCCTTGTTCAGAGCGGGGCGGTCGCCGTTCTCCCAGCGGGGCGACGACTCGGTGTCGGGCAGGATCACGCAGGCGCGCTTGGAAGTGGCCTTCGCACCGCCCGAGCTGCCGGTGCTGCTGCTGCCGCCGGAGGTGGACCCCCCGGAGGAACAGGCAGCGAGCAGGAGGGTCGAGGCTGCGACGACGGTCGCGACCCCGAGGATGGACTTCTTCAAGGCTTCGTCACCTTTTTCTCTCGGCGTAAGGCCCGACGGCCTGACGCATCCCTCGACGCCGAGGAACGGAGGAACTCTAGGCAAATCCCCAGCATCGCGTTCCACGGCGCAATAACGATCCAGTAACAACAAATCCGCTTCCGACTGGTGCTTTTCCCTCTGGCAGAGTGGCCCGCGGCGGGCGGATCCGGCGCCCGCGCGAGCGGAGGATCATGCGGTTCACGGACGGCTTCTGGCTGCTGCGCCCGGGCGTCGGCGCCCACTACGCCCGCGAGGCGTACGACCTCGAGCACGTCGGCGACGCGCTCGTCGTCACGGCGCCGACGAAGGTGATCACCACCCGGGGCGACACCCTGAACCTCCCGGTCCTCACGACGACGATCGCGCCCCATCTGCCCGGCATCCTCCGCGTGCGGATCGTGCACCACGCGGGCGGGCGGGAGCCGCTCCGCTTCGACGTGGCACCGGCGGACGGCTCTGGCTCGGTCGAGCTCGCCGAGGACGGCAGCGCGGCTCGGGTCGTCAGCGGCGGCATCGAGGCGCGGATCGCGAAGGGCGCGCCCTGGAACCTCGAGTTCCTCGCCGACGGCGTGCCGCTCACCGCGAGCGGCGCGAAGGCGCAGGCGTGGATCCGCCTCGCGCCGGACGCGCAGGTCGACCAGCCGCCGGTCGGGCTGCCGCGCGCCGACGCCTACGTGCACGAGCAGCTCGACCTCGGTGTCGGCACGCACGTGTATGGGCTCGGGGAGCGCTTCGGCCCGCTGATCAAGAACGGGCAGACGGTCGAGGTGTGGAACGCGGACGGCGGCACCTCGTCCGAGCAGGCCTACAAGAACGTGCCGTTCTACCTGACGGACCGCGGCTACGGCGTCTTCGTGAACGAGCCGGGCCACGTCTCCTTCGAGATCGGCTCGGAGGCCGTGCAGCGCGTGCAGTTCTCCGTTCCGGGCGAGTCCCTCGAGTACTTCGTGATCGCGGGCGCCACGCCCGCCGAGATCCTGGAGCGCTACACGGCGCTCACGGGCCGCCCGGTGGAGGTGCCGGCCTGGAGCTACGGCCCATGGCTCAGCACGAGCTTCACGACCGACTACGACGAGGAGACGGTCGGCTCCTTCCTCGACGGGATGCGCGACCGCGACCTGCCGCTGTCCGTCTTCCACTTCGACTGCTTCTGGATGCGCGAGTTCGACTGGTCGGACTTCACCTGGGACGCCCGCGTCTTCCCCGATCCGGAGGGGATGCTCCGCCGCCTGCACGAGCGCGGCCTCAAGGTCTCGGTCTGGATCAACTCGTACATCGCGGAGCGATCGCCCCTCTTCCGGGAGGCGGCCGACGCCGGCTACCTGATCCGCCGACCCGACGGCTCCGTCTGGCAGTGGGACCTGTGGCAGGCCGGCATGGGCGTCGTCGACTTCACGAACGAGGACGCCGTCCGCTGGTTCCAGGAGCGGCTCCGGGCGCTGCTGCGCCAGGGCGTCGACGCGCTGAAGACGGACTTCGGCGAGCGCATCCCGCTCGACGTGGTCTACGCGGACGGCGCCGACCCGCAGCGGATGCACAACCTCTACACCGAGCGGTACAACGCGGCCGTGCACGAGCTGCTCGAGCAGGAGCGGCCGGGCGAGGCGGTGCTGTTCGCGCGGTCGGCGACCGCGGGCGGGCAGCGGCACCCGGTGCACTGGGGCGGCGACTCGACCTCCACCTTCGTGTCGATGGCCGAGACGCTGCGGGCGGGCCTCTCGCTCTCGCTGTCGGGCTTCGGGTTCTGGAGCCACGACATCGGCGGGTTCGAGGGGACGCCGGACCCGGCCGTGTTCAAGCGCTGGACGCCGTTCGGCCTGCTGTCGAGCCACAGCCGCTTCCACGGCTCCGACTCGTACCGGGTGCCGTGGCTGTTCGACGACGACGAGGACGCCGAGGGCAGCGCCGTGCGGGTCACCCGGCGGTTCGCGAAGCTGAAGAACCGGCTCGCGCCGTACCTCCTCGAGGCCGGCCGCGTGGCCGCCGCCACCGGGATGCCCGTGATGCGGCCGATGGTGCTCGCCTACCCGGACGACCCGACCGCGGCGTTCCTCGACCGGCAGTACCTGCTCGGCCCCGACCTGCTCGTCGCGCCGGTGTTCACCGCATCCGGCGACGTCGAGCTCTACCTGCCGGAGGGCACGTGGACGTCGCTGCTGACCGGCGAGCGGGCGACCGGCCCCGGCTGGCGGCGGGAGCGGCACGGCTTCGAGTCGCTGCCGCTCTACGTGCGTGACGGCGCGGTGCTGCCGCTCGGCGCACGCGAGGACCGGCCCGACACCGACCACCTGGACGGGCTCACGTTGCACGCCTTCCCCGGTGCGCCGGCGACCACCACGGTCCGGGTGGGCGAGGCGACGTTCACCGTCGAGACGTCGGCGGACGCCGTGACGGCCACCGGTCCGGACGGGAGCTGGGTGCTGCAGGTCGGCGACGTGACCGCCGCGTCGGAGGGCGGGCGGGCGCGGCTGGCGCGCTGATCGCTCGGCCGGCTCCAAGCCCGCGCTCCTAGCCTCCGACCGCGCCTCGCCGCCGAGAGCCGCCCGATCGGGAACCGCCGACGCCGAGACGATCCCGGCACGCCGGGACGATCGAGAGGGGAAGCCATGGCGGGCAACAGGGCCGTCGCGTACAAGGGGCCGGGGAGGGTCGAGGTCATCGCCACCCCCTATCCCGATTTCGAGCTGCACGACGGGCCTGGCGTCAACCCGGCCAACGTCGGGCGCAAGGTGAACCACGGCGCGATCCTGCGCACGGTCAGCACGAACATCTGCGGTTCCGACCAGCACATGGTCCGCGGGCGCACGACTGCACCGACCGATCTGGTGCTGGGCCACGAGATCACGGGTGAGGTGGTCGAGGTCGGCAGCGACGTCGAGTTCATCAAGAAGGGCGACATCGTCTCGGTGCCGTTCAACATCTCCTGCGGCCGGTGCCGGAACTGCAAGGAGGGCAAGACCGGGATCTGCCTGAACGTGAACCCGGATCGCCCCGGCAGCGCCTACGGCTACGTCGACATGGGCGGCTGGGTGGGCGGCCAAGCGGAGTACGTGCTCGTGCCGTACGCCGACTGGAACCTGCTCAAGTTCCCGGACCGGGACCAGGCCCTCGAGAAGATCCTCGATCTCACGATGCTGTCCGACATCTTCCCGACCGGCTTCCACGGCGCGTACACGGCGGGTGTCGGACCGGGATCCACGGTCTACAGCGCGGGCGCCGGTCCCGTCGGCCTCGCAGCGGCGGTGAGCGCCCAGCTGCTGGGCGCGGCCGTGGTCATCGTCGGCGACATGAACGAGGAGCGGCTCCGCCAGGCGGCCTCGTTCGGCTGCGAGACGGCGGACCTCACCAAGGGGGACCCGGGCGACCAGATCGAGCAGATCCTCGGGGTGCCGGAGGTGGATGCGGCCGTCGACGCGGTCGGGTTCGAGGCGAAGGGGCATGGCAAGGACGCCAAGGAGGCGCCCGCGACCGTGCTCAACTCGCTGATGACGATCACCGCCGCGGGCGGTGCACTCGGCATCCCCGGCCTCTACGTCACGGGTGACCCGGGCGGCATCGACGAGGCGGCGAAGGAGGGGTCGCTGTCGCTCCGGCTCGGCCTCGGCTGGGCGAAGTCGCTGTCGTTCACCACCGGGCAGTGCCCCGTGATGCGCTACAACCGGCAGCTGATGATGGCGATCCTGCACGACCGGGTCCAGATCGCGAAGGCGGTCAACGCCACGCCCATCCCGCTGGATGAGGCGCCGCAGGGCTACGCCGACTTCGACAAGGGCGCGGCGAAGAAGTACGTGCTGAACCCGAACGGGTACATCAAGGCGGCCTGAGCCGACGGGCCGTTTCGGGTGCGACGGGCGTCATCGGCGGCCCGTCGTGCCCGATACGGCCCGCCCTCAACCGCGCCGCTCTACGGTGGCGGGAGAACCGAGGAGGCACCATGACCGACGACGACGTCGACGCCCGGCTCACCGCGTGGTGGGGCACGCTCTGCGAGGCGCTCGGGCTGCCCGACGTGCCCGCCGACCGGGACGCGATCCTCGGGCTCGCCGGCGTGGCCGCCCACAACGTCGTCCGACCCGCGGCGCCGGTCACCACGTTCCTCGCGGGCTACGCGGCGGGGCTGAAGGGCGGGTCCGCGGAGGACGTCTCCGCCGCGCTGGCCGCCGCGAAGGCCGCCGTCCCCCGGTGACCGGCGCCCTCGACTGGGACGCCGCCCGCGAGCTCGCCCGGCAGGCCGGCGCACCGCTCACGCCGGCGGTGCTGCCCCTGCGGGAGGCGCGGGACGCGGTGCCCGACGACGACCTCCGCGCCCCCGCGCCGGTGCCCCACTACGACTCGTCCGCCATGGACGGCTGGGTGGTGCGCGGCGAGCCGCCCTGGCGGATCCTCCCGGCCGGCTCGGCGCTCGGCTCCGGCGAGGCCGCGGTCGTGGTCACGGGCGGCCTCGTGCCCGCGGAGGCGGACGGGGTCGTGCCGGCCGAGCGCGGCGCGGTGGCGGACGGGCTCCTGCGAGCGGAGCCGCCGGCACCCGGGAAGCACATCCGACGGGCCGGCGAGGAGGCGGCCGAGGGCGAGGTGCTCGTGGCCGCCGGCACCCGGCTCGCACCGACGCACCTCGCGGTGCTCGCGGTCGCCGGGCT
>JBQCCU010000021.1:0-5073 GCA_051961935.1 Amnibacterium sp.
GGTCGCGAGGGAGCGGTGCTTCAGCGCCGCGAGCGGCTCGACGAGCCGCTGCTTGCGGGCCGGCGCCGGCGTCTTCGGCAGCAGCGTGAGCGTGGCGACGAGGGCGATGGCCATCAGCACGCTGACGCCGTAGAACGGGCCCCGCCAGCTGATGTTGCCGAGCAGGCCCCCGATCACGGGACCCATCGCGATGCCGACGCCGAGCGCCGTCTCGTAGAGGATGATCGCGCCCGCGAAGCCGCCGGAGGCGCTCGCGACGATCACGGCGAGCGACGTGGCGATGAAGAGCGCGTTGCCGAGGCCCCAGCCGGCGCGGAAGCCGACGATGCCGCCGATCGTGCTGCTCGACCCGGCGAGCGCGGCGAACACGACGATGATCACGAGCCCCGCGATGAGGGTGCGCTTCGGGCCGAGGCGGCTCGACACCCATCCGGTCACGAGCATCGCCACCGCGGTGATCACCAGGTAGCTCGTGAAGAGCAGCTCCACCTGCGTCGGGGTCGCGTGCAGCTGCCCGGCGAGGCTCTTCAGGATCGGGTCGACGAGCCCGATGCCCATGAACGAGACCACGCAGGCGAACGCGACGGCCCAGACGGCCCGCGGCTGGCGGAATGGTGAGGTGGTGGGGGCGTCATGCATGAACGGGATCTCCAGGGCGGACGGACGGGGCCGCGTCGGGCGCGGCCGTGAGGTGGTTCAGGGCGGGCAGCGCCGCGAGCAGCGCGCCCTGGTCCTCGGGCTCCAGCGCCGCGAGGCGTTCGGCGATGCGGCGGGTGCGGTCGGCGCGGTGCCGCTGCAGCCGCTCGCGTCCGGCCTCCGTGATCGAGACGCGGATGGCGCGGCCGTCGGCGGGATCCGCGGCGCGCTCCGCCCAGCCGCGCTCCTCGAGGCGGTTGACCAGGGCGGTCATCGCCGGCTGCGTGATGCCCTCGTGTGCGGCGAGGTCGGTGATGCGCTGGGCGCCGTCGGAGTCGAGGCGGTCGAGCAGGCTGAGGGCGGTTGCGGAGACGTCGCTGGTGCGGCGGGATCGGCGCAGCAGTGTGACGACCTGCTCGAGCGCCCGGCCGAGGGCGAGCTGCTCCTCGGTGATGGAGGCGGGGTCGGATCCGGACACCCGCCAAGTGTATCACCGTGTTATATAAACCGCTGATGCATCAGCTCGGGGGTGCGAGGGATCCGAGCAGGCGGAGCGCCTCGTCCGCCCGCTCGGCGGGGACGAGCAGGTGGTCGTGGAAGGCACCGGCGAGCACGTTGCAGCTGATCCCGGCGTCGGCGAGCGTCCTGCTGACGGCGGCCGTGAGTCCGACCGCATCGAGGGCCGAGTGCACGCGGAGGGTGATCCAGGACCCCACCCAGTCGAAGCGCAGCCCGCGGCGCTCCGCGTCGTCCCGCTGCAGCACGACGGTGACGCCCTCGTCCTCCACGACGGTCGCGAGCGCGGGCAGCCCGGCCGGGTCCGGGACGGACACGAGCACGACCGCCGGATGCACGAGCACCGGCCGGGCCCCGGCGAGGAGCGCGGCCAGGTCCCGCTCGCCGCTCACTGCAGCGCCGGCAGGACCTCGCGCGTGAACAGCTCCGCGCCCGAGCGGTCGGTCGCGATCTCGGGGAAGTAGATGATCGCGTAGCCGAGGCCGGCGCCCCGCATCCCGTTCAGCCGCTCGACGATCTGCTCCGGTGTGCCGACCGCGAGGGCGTTCTCCGAGCGGTACTCGTGCACGAACGCGGCCGCCCTGTCGGCACCGAGGTAGGGCGTCACCTTGGCTTCGAGGGCGCGGATCCGCTCCTCCACCTCCCGCTCGGTGGGCGCGACGATGCAGTTGTAGTTCGTGCTGCGCACGATCCGGCCGAAGTCGGTGCCGGCCTCCTTGCACCGCTCCTCGAGCACGCGGCTCTTCGCCGCGAACTCCGCCGGTGCGCCGGCGAAGTTCGTGTACTGCGCGTACTCGGCCGCGATGCGGAGCGTCTTCTGCTCCCCGCCTCCCGCGATCCAGAACGGGATGCCGCCGTTCTGCAGCGGCAGCGGCCGCACGATCGCCCCGTCCACCTGGTAGTGCTCGCCGTGCAGGGTGGCGGTGCCGGTGGTCCACGCCTGGCGCATGATCTCGACGCCCTCGCGGAGCCGCGCGAGCCGCTCACCGACCCGGGGGAAGCCGTAGCCGTAGGCGCGCCACTCGTGCTCGTACCATCCGGCGCCGATCCCCATCTCGACACGGCCGCCGGAGACGATGTCCACGGTCGCCGCGACCTTCGCGAGGTAGGCGGGGTTGCGGTAGCTCATGCAGGTGCACATCTGGCCGAGTCGCACGCGCTTCGTGGAGGCGGCGAAGGCGGCCATGAGCGTCCAGGCCTCGTGGGTGGCCTCCTCGGACGGCACGGGCACCGTGTGGAAGTGGTCGTAGACCCAGATCGACTCCCACGGGCCCTCGTCCGCGAACTGCGCGACGCCGTACATCGCCGCCCACTGGTCGGCCGGGTCGATGCCGATGAGGTCGTGCCGCCAGCCCTGCGGCACGAACATGCCGAAACGGAGCGGTGCGCTCACGGCAGCGACGGCTCCGGGTTCGCGTCGAACTCGGACCAGGCGCGCTCGTAGGTCTGCCGCTGCGCGGCCAGCGCGGTCTCGAAGTAGCCGTCGTAGATCGCCTTGCCGCCGTGCTCGGGGAAGTCGTCGAGACGTGCCACCTCCTTCGCGAACTCGCCGATCTCGTCGGTGCGGTACTCCTGCTCCGCGAGCCACGCGGGGAATGTCGGGGTCGTCGCCATACGGGATTGCTACCGGACCGGTGTCGGTGCTCCCTGAGTGCGCGCCGCACGGGAGCAGCGAGGCGAGGCCGTAGCCTCGTCCGGCACGACGAGGAGGGATCGCGGATGCCGCTGACCGGGGAGTACGAGCCGAGCACGGACCGTCACGCGCGAGAGCAGGCGGAGGCCTTCGAGCGCAGCGGCGGTGCCGAGCAGAACACGTTGCGGGGCGTCCCGATCATCGTGCTCACGTCGGTCGGCGCCGCGAGCGGCAGGCTGCGGAAGACGCCGCTGATGCGCGTCGAGCACGAGGGGCGGTACGCGGTCGTGGCCTCGAAGGGCGGGGCGCCGAAGCATCCGGCGTGGTACCGCAACGTCGTCGAGCACCCGCACGTGGAGCTGCAGGACGGGGCGGTGAAGCGCGACTACACCGCCCGCCTCGTCCACGGGGCCGAGCGCGATGAGTGGTGGCGGCGCGCCGTCGCCGTCTGGCCGGACTACGACGCCTACACGAAGCGCACCGACCGGGAGATCCCGGTGTTCGTGCTCGAGCCCATGACGGACGACGAGGCGGCCGCGTAGCCACCCCGACCCCGTCGCAGGGCTAGGGCACCCGGCCCTCGTCGCTGTCCGCGGCGCCTTCGCGGCGGCCGGTGACCTCCTCCTCCTGGAGGGTCTCCGCGTCGGCGGCGTCCTGCTCGCCGAACGGCGCGACCCCGTCCATCCGCCCGTCGCGGAACGCGCCGGGCTCGATGTCGCCCTGCGCCGTGCCGTCGGACTCGCCCTCGAGGCCGGAGACCTGGTCGTTCGTCTGATCGAAAGTGCCGGCGAGCACGTCGTCGTCGCCGGGACCGGTGTTGCTCATGGCGTGACGGTACGCCGGAGGTGGCCCGTCGCGGCGGACGGTCGGGATCCTCTCAGTCGCCCTAGTGGCTGGCGGCGATCGAGCAGGTCTGCTGCGCTGCGGTCTGCCCGCGCAGCCCGTCGAGCACCGCGCTCGACGACTTCGTCGGCGTCGGCTCGGGGGTCGACGACTTCTTGGTGGTGCTCGCCGGCGCCGTGCCCTTCGCGCTCGGCGCGAGCTCGGTGCTGAGCCCGAGGGACGACTTGTCGAGCGCGACGGGGAGGTCGGCGCGCACGCGGCGCAGCAGCGCATCCGCCAGCTCGGTGTCCGGGACGACCTTGTTCGGGTTCTCCGGGTCCGCGCCCGTCGGGTACTGCACGAACACGAGGTGCTGCAGGTTCATGCCCTTCAGCGCGAGCGCCATGGTCACGATCGTGTCGACGCTCGCGAGCGACTGCGACAGCCGCACGTTCTGCGCCGCGGCCTGCGCGAGCCCGTAGAGCTTGCCGGGGTTGGTGAACGTGTCGCGGCTCATCATCGTGCGCAGCAGCGAGGACATGTACGCCTGCTGCGAGCCGATGCGCGACAGGTCGGACTGGTCGCCGACGCCGTGCCGGCTGCGGAGGTAGGCGAGCGCGGTGCGGCCGGAGATCACCGAGCGGCCGGCCGGCAGCTTCAGGCCCGAGTCGGGGTCGTCGATCGCCTTCGTGACGCAGATCGGCACGCCGCCGACCGCATCCGCCATCTTCACGGTGCCCTCGAAGGAGAACAGCGCGGCGTACGGGACCTTGATGCCGGTGAGGTTCTCCACGGTGGCCACGACGCAGCCGAGACCGCCACGGGCGTAGGCGGTGTTGAGGGGCTGGGCGGCCATCGCCGAGTAGACCTCGTGCGTCGTCGGGTCCTCGCACTGCGGATGGGCGATCACGAGGTCGCGCGGCAGGCTCACCACCACACCGCTCTTATGGTCGGCGGCGATGTGCACGAGGATGTTCACGTCGTTCAGGGTCGCGTCGCGGCTCGCCCCCCAGGTCTTCTGGCCCGGGGCGTTGTCGGCGCCGACGAGCAGCACGTTGAAGCTGCCGTCCATCGCGGCGATCGTGGGGGCGGCCCCGCCGTTCGTGATGTCGACCGCGTTCGCGGCCACGGTGCGCCCGAGCGACCACACGCCGATCGCGGCCACCGAGGCCGTGCTCGCGACGACGACCGCCGTCGTGATGGCCAGCGCCTTCAGCGCGGCGCCCCACCCGGAGCGGCCGCGGTGCACGGCGTGCCTCGGCGCGGCGCGGCGCGGATCGGTCATCTCGGTGAGCCCCCAACAGCGACAGCCACAGGAGCGTGGCAGGATCCGGGGAAGCGTACGAGTCGCCGTGCCCGATGCCGCGAAGGCGCACCGGATCAGGTCACCGCCGCATCCCGTCGAAGGCGTCGAGGGCCGCCTGCCGCGAGGCCTTCAGGTCCACGAGCGGCGGCGGGTAGTCGCC
>JBQCCU010000022.1:0-2112 GCA_051961935.1 Amnibacterium sp.
GACGCGATCCTCGGGCTCGCCGGCGTGGCCGCCCACAACGTCGTCCGACCCGCGGCGCCGGTCACCACGTTCCTCGCGGGCTACGCGGCGGGGCTGAAGGGCGGGTCCGCGGAGGACGTCGCCGCCGCGCTGGCCGCCGCGAAGGCCGCCGTCCCCCGGTGACCGGCGCCCTCGACTGGGACGCCGCTCGCGAGCTCGCCGCGCGGGCCGGCGCACCGCTCGCCCCCGTGCCGCTGCCGCTGCGCACGGCGCGGGACGCGGTGCCGAGCGATGACGTGCGCGCGCCCGGCCCGGTGCCGCACTACGACTCGTCGGCGATGGACGGCTGGGTGGTGCGCGGTGCGCCGCCCTGGCGGCTCCTCCCGGCCGGCTCGGCGCTCGGCGCCGGCGAGGGCGCCGTCGTGGTCACGGGCGGCCTCGTGCCGCCGGAGGCGGGCGGGGTCGTGCCGGTGGAGCGCGGCGTCGTGCAGGACGGCCTGCTCCGGGCGGATCCGCCGCGACCCGACGCCCACGTGCGGCGGGCGGGCGAGGAGGCGGCCGAGGGCGCGGTGCTCGTGCCGGCCGGCACCCGGCTCACCCCCGCGCACCTCGCGATGCTCGCGGTCGCCGGCCTCGACGGGGTCCTCGCACGACCGGCCCCGCGGATCGCCGCCGTGCTGACCGGCGACGAGGTCGTGCTCGAGGGCCTGCCCGCGCCCGGCCGGGTGCGGGACGCGTTCGATCCGCTGATCCCCGCGGCGATCGCGGGCCTCGGCGCGCGGGCGGTCGCCCCGGCTCGCTGCGGCGACGACCCGCTCGTGATCGCCGCGGCGATCGGCGGCGCGGAGGCGGATGCGGTGGTCACCGTCCGCGGCACCGGCCGATCCGGCGCGGACCGGCTCCGCGAGGCCCTCGCCCGCCTCGGCGCCGAGCCGGGGTTCGCGGGGGTGGCGATGCGCCCCGGGCACCCGGCGATGCTCGCCCGCCTCGCGGACGGCCGCCCGCTCATCGCGCTGCCCGGCAACCCGCTCGCCGCGGTCGTGGCGCTGCTGTCCTTCCTGCCTCCGCTGCTCGCGGGCCTGGCGGGCGCCGCCGTGCCGCCGCTCGCCGTGGAGGCGGTGGGCGAGGCGTTCGCCGGCTGGGCCGGTGGCACCTCGGTCGTGCCCGCGCGGCGCGCATCCGCCGGCCTGGAGCCGGTGCCGGCGGCCCGGCCGAACATGCTCCGCGGCCTCGCATCCGCCGACGCGCTGGCGGTCGTGCCGCCCGACGGCGTCCGCGCGAACGCCGCCGTGCGGGTCCTCCCCCTCCCCTGGTGAGGTGCTCGGGCGGGCCGGGGCGTCTCAGGCGGGGACGGGCGCCGCGGCGCGCTCGAGCCGGATGGTGAGGCTCTTCGAGGTCGGGGTGTTGCTCGTGTCCGCCACGGAGTCGAGCGGCACGAGCACGTTCGTCTCCGGGTAGTAGGCCGCCGCGCAGCCGGCCGGGGTGTTGTAGGCCACGGCCCGCCAGCCCTCGGCCCGGCGCTCGGTGCCGTCCGCCGCCTCGGACACGAGGTCGACGAGGTCGCCGTCCGCGAAGCCGAGCCGCGCGAGGTCCTTCCGGTTCACGAGCACCACCTTGCGGCCGCCGTGGATGCCGCGGTAGCGGTCGTCCTTGCCGTAGATCGTGGTGTTGTACTGGTCGTGGGCGCGGAGCGTCTGCAGGATCAGCCGCCCCTCCGGCACCCTCGGGTACTCCAGCTCGTTGACGGTGAACTTCGCCTTGCCCGTGTCCGTCTGGAACGCGCGGTGGTCGCGCGGTCCGTGCGGCAGCACGAAGCCACCGGGCATCCCGAGCTTCTCCTCGTAGGCGTCGAAGCCCGGCACCACGTGCTCGATGTGGGTGCGGATGCGGCGGTAGTCGCCCGCGAGCCCGCGCCAGTCGACGTGCGCCGTGCCGGTGCGGCCGCGGAGCACCCGCTCGGCGAGCCCGGCGATGATCGCCACCTCGCTGCGCAGGTGGTCGCTCGCCGGCTCGAGGGTGCCCTGCGACTCGTGCACCATGCTCATCGAGTCCTCGACCGACACCTTCTGCGGCCCGCTCGCCACCACGTCCCGCTCCGTGCCGCCGAGCGTCGGCAGGATGAGGGCCCCCCAG
>JBQCCU010000023.1:0-4614 GCA_051961935.1 Amnibacterium sp.
CTCGCCCTCGAGCCGGCCGAGCTCCTCGGCGAGCCGCTCGAGGTCCTGGTCGGCGGAGGCCGGCGCGACGAGGGGGGTCTCCTCCGGGCCGAGGAGCGCGATTCGGGTGGCCGCGAGCTGCGCGAGGGACCGGAACCGCTCCTGGACCTGCTCGAGGCCCTGCGCCGTGCGACGGGCCGCGTCGAGCTCGGCCGGGGCCTCGGACTCCTCCAGCTCGGCGGCGCGCCGGCCGAGCCGCTGCACCGCGTCCGTGGCGATCTGCCGCTCGAGCTCCGCAGCGCCGCGGGTCCGCTCGAGCGCCGCGATGGAGGTGACGAGCTTCGCCGTGTCGGCGGCGAGCAGGCGGATCCGCGCGTCGCGCACCGCGGCCTGGATGCCCGCGGCCTCCTTGGCGACCTCGGCCTGCGCGCCGAGCGGCTGCAGCTGCCGCCGCAGCTCGTCGGCGAGGTCGGTGAGCCGCGCGAGGTTGGCCTGCATCGACTCGAGCTTGCGGAGCGTGCGCTCCTTGCGCCGCCGGTGCTTCAGGATGCCCGCGGCCTCCTCGACGAACCCGCGCCGCTCCTCCGGCGTCGCGCGGAGCACGGCGTCGAGCTGCCCCTGCCCCACGATGACGTGCATCTCCCGGCCCAGCCCGGAGTCGGACAGCAGCTCCTGCACGTCGAGCAGGCGGCACGCGTCGCCGTTGATGGCGTACTCGCTGCTGCCGTTGCGGAAGAGGGTGCGGCTGATCGCGACCTCGGCGTACTCGATCGGCAGCGCCCCGTCGCTGTTGTCGATCGTCAGCACGACCTCGGCCCGGCCGAGCGGGCCGCGGGTGGCGGTGCCGGCGAAGATGACGTCGGCCATCGTGCCGCCGCGGAGGGTCTTCGCGCCCTGCTCCCCCATCACCCAGGCGAGGGCGTCGACGACGTTCGACTTGCCGGATCCGTTCGGGCCGACGATGCAGGTGACGCCCGGCTCGAAGGCGAACGTCGTCGGCTGCGCGAACGACTTGAACCCCTTCAGCACGAGGCTCTTCAGATGCACCGGGGCCTCCCCACGGCCCTCAACCTAGCGGCGGCCGCGGACAGCGCGGCGCGGTGTCAGGCGCCGAGGCGGGCCAGCAGCTCCTGCCGGATGGCGGGACGGCTGCCGAACACGAGCAGGAACTGCGCCTCGCGGGTGAGCCGCTCCCCCGTGGACCCGGCGAGCACGCTGCGGGCGCCCTCGGCGAGGGTCGCGGCCGCGGCGGCGCGGACGGCGAGCGCGGAGCACGCGGCCCGGGCTGCCGGCAGCTCCTCGACGGCGACGCCGGCGAGGGCCGCTCGGGCGCGCCCGACCTCGGCCGCGAGGGCCTCCGACCCGGCGACGGCGGCGGCACGGCCGGCGACACCGAGGGCGAGCGCACCGTTGCCGGCGAGCCCGGCCGGATCCGCCGCCAGCCAGTCGGCGTGCGGCACGACCGAGAGCAGCCGGTCGCCGGGCACGGGGTGGCCGTCGAAGCGGAGCGTCGCCGTGCCGCTCGCGCGGGCGGCGGTCAGTGGCAGCGGCTCGGCGGTGAGGGTCGGCGCGGGCCGGGCGTCGAGGAGGAGCGACACGACGGCGTCGCCGTCCAGCGCGGCGACGCGGAGCACGTCGATGCGCCGCCAGCCGGTCACCCAGGGCACCGCGCCGGTCAGCCGCCAGCCGTCGTCGGTCCGGGTCACGGTGAGGGGCGCCGGTCCGCGGAGCGCCGTGATCGCGACGCCCGCGCGGAGCGCCCCCGTGCCGAGCGGCGCCGCGAAGCGATCGGCGAGCGGGCTGCGGACCACCGCGGCGAGCGCGCCCTGGTGCTGCAGCCACACGAAGGCCGTCGCGAGGCATCCGCCCGCCAGCGCGGCGGTCACGTCGAGGCGCGTGGCGAGGTCCGGGTCCGACGCCGCCAGGCCCGTCAGCCCCCCGGCATCGAGGGCCGTCTCGTGCGCCGCGGGGATCGCGTCCGCCGCGTCGACCGCGGCGGCGTCGGGCAGGAGCACCACCTCGGCGACGCGGCGGGCGACGGCGACGGGGTCAGCGGGCACCCGATCATGCTTCCACGAGTGCCCTGGCCGCCTCCTCGCACGAACGACGGAGAAGTCGTCGCCCCGAGCCGATTCCTCGCCGATTCGGGGCCGTTCCGGCCGAGAGCTCCGTCGTTCGTGCAGCGGGAGGGGGCTCAGCTGCCGGAGCCGGAGCCCTGCTTCGCCGCGCAGCGCTGGTCGACGCGGGCCTTCGCGTCCTTCGCGAGCGACTCGATCGTGGTGCCGTAGCCCCCGCTCAGCGCCTTCGTCCAGATCTGCGCGGCCTCCTGCTTGCGGGCGTCCGACCCCTTCGGGTCGGCCCGGAGCGTCTTCAGGTCGGCCTTGAGCGCCGGGGGCAGCGCCGCGGTGAGGGTGCCGGTGTCGCCGGCCACGATGCGCGCGACCCGCTCGACCCGGATCCCGTAGGCACCCGCGAGGGCCTTCCGCTTGATCTCGGCCCGGTCGGCCGCCTTGCCCGAAGGCGCGTCCTTCGCGAGGTGCCGCAGGTCGGTGGCGAGGGAGTGCGGGAGGGCGCGCAGCAGCGGGGCGAGCCCCGGCGTGCAGGGGGTGGCCGACGCGGTGGCGGCGGTCGTGGTCGGGGTCGTTCCGGCGGCGAACGCGGCGGTCGTGCCGCCGGCGGCGAGCCGGACGGCGGTGGCGCCTGCGGTGAGGAGCACGGTGCGCTTTCGAGCCATCGGAGGTCCTTTCGGATCAGGGGTCGTCCCGATCGGGACAGCAGCAGGATGGGCCGGACGGCGCAGGCGAGGGTTCGCCCAATGTTCGAGGAATGTGAATCGCGACCGGCGCCGCTGCCCGGGTCCCCGCCGGTGCCGCTTGAATGTGCGCCGTGGAGTCGAAGGGCCTCGTGCTGATCGCCGAGGACGAGCGCGCCATCGCGGACCTGGAGCGGATGTACCTCAGCCAGGCGGGCTTCGGGGTGCATGTCGAGCGGGACGGGAGCGCCGTGCTCCCGGCGATCGAGCGGCTGCGGCCCGTGGCGATCGTGCTCGACGTGGGCCTGCCGGGCAGGGACGGGCTCGACATCTGCCGCGCGCTGCGCGCCGCGGGCGACTGGACGCCGGTCGTGTTCGTCACGGCCCGCGACGACGAGATCGATCGGATCCTCGGCCTCGAGCTCGGCGCCGACGACTACCTCACGAAGCCGTTCTCGCCGCGGGAGCTGGTGACCCGGATCCGGGGGCTGCTGCGCCGGAGCGCCCTGCCCGCCGCCACGCCGGTGCTCGTGGTGGGCGCGGTGGAGCTCGACCCGGACCGCAGGTCGGTGCGCGCCGCAGGCCGCCCGGTGACCCTCACGGCCACCGAGTTCGACCTGCTCGCGAAGCTGATGAGCGCGCCGGGGCGCGTGTTCACCCGGGAGCAGCTGCTGTCGAGCGTGTGGGGACAGGCGGACTACGGCGGCGGCCGGACCGTCGACGTGCACGTCGCGCAGCTGCGCGCGAAGCTCGGGGACGCGAGCCCCATCCGCACGCTCCGCGGCGTCGGCTACGCCGTGGATGCGGAGGCGCGATGACCAGGACGCTCGCGTCCCGGATCCTCCTCACCGCCGTCGGCCTCGTGGTCGCCACCGCCCTGATCGCGGGCGCCGCGACCGTGCAGTTCGCCCGCACGACGGCCCGCTCGGAGCAGCGCGCCGAGCTGGCGGCGCAGGCGTCGCTGCTCACCCTGCAGTCGGCCCGGCTCGTGACCCGCGCCGCCCTCGTCCGCGTCGCGGCCGGCCTCGACGGCACCGTGGTCGGCGTGTACGGCCCGGACGGCGCGCTCGTCGCCGCCACGGCGCGGGGGTCGGCGATCGTGCGACGCACCAGGGCGATCGGCCGCGAGGCCCTCGCCGGCTCCCCCGTGTCCACGAGCGTCCGGGTCGCGGGCCGCGAGGTGCTCGTGGAGGCGCGCCCGTCCGCCGACGGCGGCTCGATCGTGCTCGCCCGGCCGATCACCGCGCTCACCCGCGCGGCGACGGGACTCGTCGGCGGGATCCTGCTCACCCTCGCCATCGCGCTGCTGCTCGCCGTCGGCGCGGCGGTGTGGCTCGCGCGGCGCATCGCGGACCCGCTCGCCGCAACGGCCGCCGCGGCCCGCCGGCTCGCCAGGGGTGAGCGGGGGGTCGAGGTGCCGAGGGCGTCGCCCGCCGAGGTCGCGGACGTCGCGGACGCCCTCCGGGCGCTCGACGCGGCCCTCGTGACGAGCGAGGGCCGGCAGCGCGAGTTCCTCCTGTCGATCTCGCACGAGCTGCGCACGCCGCTCACGGCCCTGCGCGGCTACGGCGAGGCGCTCGCGGACGGCGTCGTGCCGCCCGAGCGGACGGCGGAGGTCGGTGGGGTGCTCGTGGCGGAGACGACGCGCCTCGAGCGGTTCACCGCCGACCTGCTCGAGCTCGCCCGGCTCGAGGCGGACGACTTCTCCCTCGAGATCGGTCCCGTCGACCTCGCCGAGATCGCCCAGGCCGCGATCGCGGCATGGGAGGCGCGGGCCGGCAGCCTCGGCGTGGTGCTCGCGGGGGGGCCCCGCGGGGGCGCGGGCTGCGCGCACCGGGGGGGCCCGGGGGTGCGGCAGGTGGGCGACGGGCGCGTCGAGCAAC
>JBQCCU010000024.1:0-15212 GCA_051961935.1 Amnibacterium sp.
CGACATCAATCGAGCCTAGCCTTACCCCGGGAATCATATCACCCAGTTTTGCTCGTTCGCGTCGGACGGCGCCCGCGGCCGCGCGGTCGCCGGCATCCCGAGCACGAGCGAGTGCGGCGGGGCGTCGTGCACGACGACGGCGCCGGCACCGACCACGCAGTCCGAGCCGATCGTGATCGGCCCGAGCACGGCCGCACCCGCGCCGAGCAGCACGCGGTCACCGATCGTCGGGTGCCGCTTCACGTGCCGCCACGTCGTGCCGCCGAGGGTCACGCCGTGGTAGATCGTGACGTCGTCGCCGACCTCCGCGGTCTCGCCGATCACCACACCGGACCCGTGGTCGATGAACAGCCGGCGGCCGATCGTCGCACCCGGGTGGATCTCGATACCGGTGAGGAACCGGGTCAGCTGGGAGAGCAGCCGGGCACCGAAGCGGTGCCCGGCGAGATGGAGGCGGTGCGCGATCCGGTAGGACCACACGGCGTGCAGCCCGGGATAGGTGAGGGCCGTCTCGATCCGCGACCGCGAGGCGGGGTCGCGGTGCTTCGCCGCCTCGAGGTCCTCCCGGATGCCGAGGAAGGACCCCCCGCTCACACGTCCAGGTCCTCGTACAGGACCGTCGAGAGGTAGCGCTCGCCGTAGCTGGCGAGGATCACGACGATGGTCTTCCCGGCGTTCTCCGGCCGCTTCGCGACCTCGACCGCGGCGTGCGCGGCCGCCCCGGAGGAGATGCCGCCGAGGATGCCCTCCTCCTGGCCGAGGCGTCGCGCCATGGCGACCGATTGGGCGATGTCGACGTCGAAGACCTCGTCGTAGACGCTCCGGTCGAGCACGTCGGGCACGAAGTTGGCGCCGAGACCCTGGATCTTGTGGGGGCCGGCCGGGCCGCCGTTCAGGATGGCGGACTCCTTCGGCTCCACGGCGACGACCGTGAGGCCGGCCTTCTGCTCCTTCAGGTAGTTGCCTGCGCCGGTGATCGTGCCGCCGGTGCCGATGCCGGCGACGAGGACGTCGACGGCCCCGTCGGTGTCTTCCCAGATCTCCGGGCCGGTGGTCGCGCGGTGGATCGCCGGATTCGCCTCGTTCTCGAACTGGCGCGCGAGCACGGCGCCGGGCCGCTCGGCCGCGATCTGCTCGGCGCGCGCCACCGCGCCCCGCATGCCCTCGGCCGCGGGCGTCAGCACGAGCTCGGCGCCGTAGGCGCGCAGGAGCTTGCGACGCTCGACCGAGGCGGACTCGGGCATCGCCAGGACGACCTTGTAGCCGCGGGCCGCTCCGACCATCGCGAGCGCGATGCCGGTGTTGCCGCTCGTGCCCTCGACGATCGTGCCGCCGGGCTTCAGGGCGCCGGAGCGCTCGGCGGCGTCGACGACGGCGATGCCGAGGCGGTCCTTCACGCTCGCGGACGGGTTGTAGAACTCGAGCTTCGCGAGCACCGTGGCGCCGGCGCCGTCGGTCACTCGGTTCAGCTTTACGAGCGGCGTGCGGCCGAACGCCTCGGTGATGGACGAATGGATGCGAGCCATGTCTGCCTTCGAGTCGGAGGATGCGGATGATGCGTCACCGTTCAGCCTAGGACGGCCCGCCTGGCCGATCCTGCTGAGCGCCAGGCTGCGAGACGGATATGACGTTCCCGCCGGACGCGCATCGCCCCGCTCCCCCGCGCGTACCCTCTGAGCCTGAGGAAGAAGGTCCCGCTCATGTCGCACCGCGCCCTCCGCTGGCTCCCCGCCGTGCTCGCCCCCGTCGTCGTCGCGGGCGCCGTCGCCCTGCCGCTCGCGGCCACCGCCTCCACCGACCTGCCCGCGAAGTCGCCCGCGGACGTGCTCGCCCTCGTGGCGAAGGCCCGCGCGCTCCCCGGCTACGCCGGCGAGATCAGCCAGTCCTCCGATCTCGGCCTGCCGCAGCTGCCCACGACGGGCGCCGGCTCCGACTCGCAGACCGCCTCGACCCTGAACCTGCTGACCGGCACGCACCGCGCCTCGATCGCGGTCGACGGCAGCAGCCGCAGCCGGATCGCCGTGCAGGACCCGATGGGCGAGCGCGACGTGGTGCGCAACGGGTCGACCGTCTGGCTGTGGGACTCGGCGAAGAACACCGCGGAGCAGCTCACCGTCGACCGCCCCGCAGGCGGCACCGACGGGTCGACGACCACCATGACGCCGCAGTCGGCGGCGGAGCAGGCGATCGCCCGCATCACGCCGTCGACGGATGTGACGGTCGACACCACGACGAGCGTCGCGGGCCACGCCGCCTACACCCTCGTGCTCACCCCGAGGAGCTCGGACACCACCGTCGGCTCCGTCCGCATCGCCGTGGACGGCGCGACCGGCCTGCCGCTGCAGGTGCAGCTGTTCGCGCGCGGCGCCTCCTCCCCCGCCTTCCTGGTGGGCTTCACGCAGCTCGACTACAGCGTCCCCGCCGCGAGCCGGTTCGACTTCACCGCCCCGTCGGGCGCGAAGGTCGAGCAGCACACGGTGACGCCCGGTACCCACCGGCCGAGCGGCTCGCTGCCGGCGAAGCCGACCGTGACCGGCACCGGCTGGGACGCGGTCGTCACCGTGCCCGCCGCCGACGTACCCGCCGCGCTCGACTCCAACCCGACGTTCCTCCGCCTCACGCAGGCGGGCCCCGCCGGTGGACGCGAGCTGTCGACCGCGCTCGTGAACGTGCTGCGCACCGGTGACGGCCGCGTGCTCGCCGGCGCCGTGCCGATGAGCCGCCTCGAGGCGCTCGCCGCGCAGGGCTGACCCGTTCCGGTGGCGCAGGCCGACCTCGCCGTCGCGACGCACGGCCTCACCAAGCGCTTCGGCGCGCGCAACGCGGTCGACGGGGTCGACCTCGCCGTGCCCACGGGCAGCGTCTTCGGCTTCCTCGGACCGAACGGGTCGGGCAAGACGACCACGATCCGGATGCTGCTCGGCCTGATCGGCGCGACGAGCGGCACCGTCGAGGTGCTCGGCGAGCCGATGCCCGACCGGTGGGCGTCCGTGCTGCCCCGGGTCGGGGCGCTCGTCGAGGGCCCGGGGTTCGCCCCCTACCTGTCGGGCGCGGCGAACCTCCGGCGCCTGGACTCGGCGGATGCCCGCGCCGACGGCCGGTCCCGCACGCGGCGGATCGCCGACGCGCTCGAGCGGGTCGGGCTCACCGCGGCCGCGGACAAGAAGGTGAAGGCGTACTCGCTCGGCATGAAGCAGCGGCTGGGGCTCGCGAACGCGCTGGTCCGCCCGCGCGAGCTGCTCGTGCTCGACGAGCCGACGAACGGGCTCGACCCGCAGGGCACGCGGGAGGTGCGGTCGCTCGTGCGCACCCTCGCCGAGGACGGCACCACCGTGTTCGTCTCGAGCCACCTGCTCGCGGAGATCGAGCAGCTCTGCTCCCATGTCGGTGTGATGCGAGCCGGGCGGATCGTCGCGCAGGGCACCCTCGAGGAGCTGCGCGGGCACGACGCGGCGACGGTGCGCATCAGGACGCCGGACCCCGGGGCGGCGGCGCGGGTGCTCACCGACCGGGGACTCGCTCCCGCCCTGCCGGAGGGGCCGCACGGGCCGCTCCGGGCGGCGCTGCCGCAGGGGGTCCAGCCCGAGACGCTCGTGGCCGCGCTGGTCCAGGCGGGCGTGCGCATCCGCGGCTTCGAGGTCGACGAGCCGAGCCTCGAGGACCGCTTCGTGGCACTGACCGGTGAGGGGTTCGATGTCGAGTCCTGAGCCGCGCCGCCGGAGCGCGACCCTGCCGCTGATCGGCTCGGAGCTGTCCGTGCTGTTCCGGCGTCGCCGGACCTGGGCGATGCTGATCGCGCTCGCCGCCGTCCCGGTGCTCGTCGCGGTGGCCGTGCGGCTCTCCGAGGGGCGGGCGGAGCAGGGGCGGAGCCCCGCCCTGATCGGCGCGATCGCCGGCAACGGCCTCTTCGTCGGGGTCGCCTCGCTCGTGCTCGCCATCCCGCTGTTCCTGCCGCTGACCATCGGCGTCGTGGCCGGTGACACGATCGCGGGCGAGGCGAGCCAGGGCACCCTGCGCTACCTGCTCGTCGTGCCGGCCGGGCGGGTGCGCCTGCTCGTCGTCAAGCTCCTCGGCGCGGCGGTCTTCGCCATCGCCGCGCCCCTCGCGATCGTGCTCGCCGGCACGCTCATCGGCTGGGCGCTGTTCCCGGTCGGTCCCGTCACCCTGCTCTCCGGCGACCAGGTGCCGGTCGCCGAGGGGCTCCTCCGCCTGCTGCTGATCGGCCTCTACGTCGCGGTGGGGATGCTCGGGCTGACCGCGATCGGGCTGTTCGTCTCCACCCTCACCGACGTGCCCGTCGGGGCCATGGCCGCGACCGTGGTGCTCGCCGTCGCCTCACAGGTGCTGGACCAGCTGCCGCAGATCGCGTGGCTGCACCCGTGGCTGTTCACCGACTCCTGGCTCGGCCTGATCGACCTGCTGCGGCAGCCGCCGGTCTGGTCGACGTTCGGTACGAACGTGCTGCTGCAGGCCGGATACGTGCTCGTCTTCGGCGCCCTCGCCTACGGCCGGTTCACCACCAGGGACGTGCTCGCCTGACCCTTGTGCTTGCCTGGACGGCGGGGTGTCCCCACCGCCGGGGGCATCGGTTTCGAACTAGATTCGTGACTCGTGATCCGCGCGGGGAGCGGACCATGCGCGGCCGGCGGAAGGGCAGACCGACGAAGATCATCAGCTACAACCTGCGGGAGCACACGGCGAGCGGGGAGCTCGCGGGCATCGCCGACGAGTACGACGCCGACGTGCTCTGCCTCCAGGAGTGCGACTCCAGCGACATGCCGGAGCACCTCGGGTCGATGACGCTCGTGGACCAGACGAGGGCGAACCGGCTCGGGCTCGCCATGTACCTGCGCCAGGACCGGTTCGAGGTGCACGGCACGAAGGTGTTCGCGCTGCGGAAGTCGCTGCACGACCGGGTGATGGCGCCGGCGCACGAGCGGCTGCTCGCGGCGCACCTCACGGACCTCGAGACCGGCGACGAGGTGCTGGTCGGCGACTTCCACGCCGCGCCGCTCACCGCATCGAACTCGCTGCGCCGCAAGCAGATCGCCGCGGCGCACGAGGGCATGCGCACGATGAAGGCGGGTGTCCCGGCCGTCATGGTCGGCGACTTCAACTACCCGTGGTTCGTGCGCGGGCTCGAGCGGAAGCTCTCGAGCACCGGCTACCAGCTCACCCGGACGAACGCGCCGACGTACGTGCGGTACCGCTACTTCAGCGGCTACTTCGACTTCGTCACGTCGACCGGGTTCCAGATCGACAACATCGACGTGCTCCCGCAGGGCGCGTCCGACCACCTGCCGATCAGCCTCGAGGCCCGCATCGCGGCCTGACCGTCCCTCCGCAAGCACGTCAGCAGGACATTCTCGCTTCAGCAGGAGGATCCGGCCGGTTTCGTCCTGCTGAAGGGATCTCGTCCTGCTGAACCGCTCGACGGGGGAAGCATGTCAGCAGGCTCCCGGCGCTTCGGCAGGCACGGACCCGGGCGCTACGGCGCGCCGTCGGCGGGCTTCCGGCGCGGCGGATGCAGCACCTCGCCGCGCTCGAGCATCGCCAGGAAGTCCTCGATCCGGCGCGCCCGGGTCTCCGGCCGCTTCGCCTGGCCGACCCGCCACATGATCGCGTACCGTTTCGCCGAGTCAAGCGCATCGAACGCGGTGCGAGCCGCGGGGCGCGCCGCGAGCGCCTCGGCGAGGTCCGCCGGCACCTCGGCGGCCGACTGCGACGCGTAGGCGGCCTCCCACCGCCCGTCCGCCCTCGCCGCCGCCACGTGGACGAGCCCCGCCGGCCGCATCCGTCCCGCCGCCGTCAGCCGCTCGATGTGCCCCGGTTGCGCTGCGACCACACGCTCCGCGGGCCGCGGGGTGTGTACGTGACGGTGTAGTGGACCTCGTCGAGGCGATCGATGCGCGAGTCGATCCAGCCGAAGCAGAGCGCGACGTCGAGCGCCTCCGCCGCCGTCGGGCCCGCGCCTCCGGTGTCCTTCTTCGGGATCGCGAGCCGCACGCCGCCCGTGTCGGCGGCATGCTGCTCGAGCCAGCGCTCCCACGCCGCGGCGTCGTCGACGTGCAGCACCGGCCGGTCGACCATCGACTCCCCCTCCATTCGGCCCGCTTCCTGGAAACGGTCTGGAACGGACATGAATTCTTTCAGGATGCCCGCCTAGCGTGCCAGCGGTCGCGGCAGCGGTGCCGGCCGGAACGGAGCAGTGGTGACAGCGACGGAGACGCGTTCGGCGGGGTCGGTCCGAAGCCTGGTCCCCGCGAGGATGGACCGCCTGCCGTGGACGCGCTTCCACTGGACGGTGGTCCTCGGCCTCGGCGTCTCGTGGATCCTGGACGGCCTCGAGATCCAGATGGTGTCGGCGAACGGGTTCGCCAAGCAGCTCCACATGGGCTCCGCCGAGGTCGGGATCACGGGGTCCGTGTACCTCGTCGGCCAGGTCGTCGGCGCGCTCGTCTTCGGGCGCCTGTCCGACCGGCTCGGGCGGCGGCGCTTCTTCATCCTCACCCTGGCGATCTATCTGATCGGCAGCGGCGTCGCCGGGCTCTCGTTCGCCCCGTGGTTCCTCTGGGTGTTCCGCTTCATCGCGGGCATGGGCATCGGCGGCGAGTACACGGCCATCAACTCGGCGATCGACGAGATCATCCCGTCCCATTACCGCGGACGCGTCGACATCGCGATCAACGGCACCTACTGGGGCGGCGCGGCACTCGGCGCCGCGGCCAACCTGTTCCTGCTCACCCCGCAGATGAACGATCAGGGCTGGGGCTGGCGGATCGGCTTCTTCCTCGGGCCGGTGCTCGGGCTCATCATCATCTACCTCCGGCGGAACATCCCGGAGAGTCCCCGCTGGCAGCTGACCCACGGCCACGAGAAGGACGCGGAGGACAACGTCGACCGCATCGAGCGGGAGGTCGAGGAGGAGTCGGGCCGCCGGCTCGACCCGGTCCCCGAGTCGCGCGCGATCGACGTGACCCCGTCGGAGAGCATCCCGTTCCGGCAGGTCGCGCACCTCTTCCTGCGGCGCTACCCGAAGCGCACGTTCGTCGGCCTGGCGATGATGATCACCCAGTCGTTCCTCTACAACGCGATCTTCTTCAGCTACGCGCTCGTGCTCGAGAACTTCTACAAGATCCCGAACGCCGCCACCGGCCTCTACTTCTTCCCCTTCGCGATCGGGAACCTGATCGGACCGCTCGTGCTCGGGCCGCTGTTCGACACGATCGGGCGGCGGAAGATGATCTTCGCCACCTACGGCATCGCCGGCGTCGTGCTCGCCGTCTCGGGGGCGCTGTTCGCCGCCGGCTCGCTGAACGCGGTGACCCAGACGATCTTCTGGTGCGTGTCGTTCTTCTTCGCCTCCGCGGGCGCCTCATCGGCGTACCTCACCGTGAGCGAGACGTTCCCGCTGCAGGTGCGGGGCCAGGCGATCTCGTACTTCTTCTCCATCGGGCAGCTGGTCGGGGCGTTCGCGCCCACGATCTTCGGCATCCTGGTCGGCGACGGCCACACGCGGGCGCCGCTCGCGATCGGCTACTACTTCGGCGCCGGGATGATGATCGTCGGCGGTCTGATCGCCCTGATCTTCGGCGTCAGCGCCGAGCGCAAGGGCCTCGAGGACATCAGCGACGTCAACTTCATGGCGAAGGCACGATGAACGAGCAGCACGAGCACTCCGGCGCGGTCGTCGTCGGCGTCAGCCCCACGAGCGGTTCCCCGGCGGCCCTCCGCTGGGCGGCGGACGAGGCGCAGCGGAGGGGGGCGCAGCTGGTCGCGTTGAGCGCCTGGCGGCCGCCGCGGCCGCCCATCGCGCCCGGCGGCCGCCCACCGGGGGTCAGCTTCGACTCCGGCGACGCGGTGGCGGAGGCGCGGGACCGGCTCACCGGTCACGTGCACGCCGCCCTCGGCGAGGGGGCGCAGGCGGCCATCGAGGTCGTGCACGGCAGCACGTTCCGGGCGCTCCTGCAGGCCTCGGAGACGGCCGAGCTGCTCGTGCTCGACGCGCCCTCCCGGCTCGAGCTGCCAGAGGGGCCGACCCTGGCGCGGCGGCTGATCTACGCGGCGGAGTGCCCCGTCGTGATCATGCCGCCGAAGACGCTCGACTGACGGCTCAGCCGAGCAGGCCGACGAGGCGGTAGACCGCGCCCGCGGGGCCGACCGTTCCACGCAGCGGCGGGCGGCCGTCGCAGCTGAAGGTGCGCCGCAGCATCCCCTCGACGTCCCCGGCGACGGCGGGGCGCTCCATCGTCCAGAGGTGCCACACGTCCTCCGCCCACGCCCGGGTCGCCGCCGCGGCGCCCGTGCTCGAGCCCCGTCGGACGCCCTGCTCGGCCACGTCCTGCACGGTCGTCCTGGCGCGACCCGCCGGCGGCTCGAAGCTCGGCCACCAGTCCTGCGCGTGTCCCATCGCATGGTGGACCGCACGCACCTCCTCGCCGGAGAAGCCCTGCTCGAGGGCGAGCCACAGCCCGGCGAGCGAGTAGCCGAGGCGGATGGGGGTGGTCGGCGCCCCCGCGTGCTGCGCGCCGTACGCGTCGACCGAGAGCTGGTGGTAGCGGAGCATGACGGGGTGCTCGAACTCGAAGCCGCAGACCTCCGCGTATACGGCCGCGCACTCCCGCGAGGCGTTCATCGGCACCTCGGGGGCGGCCGCGTTCGACATGAGCTCCAGCCCGCAGCCGGGGCATTCCGTCGTGCGCCGCACCCCACCACCCTGCCATCGACCTGCTGGACACCTCCCATCGGCACCCCTGAGACCGAGGGCATCCACTCCGCTGCGCGCTGGGAGACTTCCGGCATGCCGAGCTCCGTCCGCCTCCTGCGGTCCGCGACCCTGACCGACGTCGTCCCCTACGCCTATGCCGCGACCGCTCCGAAGGACGCCCGGCTCCTGTTCCTCGCCGGCGCCTGCCCGCTCGATGAGCACGGACGCGTCGTGGCCGTCGGCGACCACGCCGCCCAGGCGGCGCGCTGCATGGAGACGGTGGTCCAGGTGCTCAGCGAGGCGGAGGCGACGCTCGCCGACGTGCTCTTCGTGCGGGTGCTCGTCGCCTCTGCCGACCGGCGGGACCTCAGCACCGTGTGGGACGTGGTGCACTCGGCGTTCGGCGACCATGAGCCGCCAGGGACGCTGCAGGGCGTCACGGTGCTCGGCTGGGAGCGCCAGCTCGTCGAGGTCGAGGTGGTCGCGGCGGTCGTGGCCTGAGCGCCCGGGCGGGGGACGAAGGGCCCGGTCGCCGCCGCAGGTCGAGGCCTAGCGTGCGGGGCGTCGGTACGAACGAGGGGCGCCATGGACACGGATCTGTTCGTGCACTTCGCCGAGATCGCGGGCGTGTTCGTCGGGTTCGGCGCGTTGATCGGCCTGCGCAGCGCGCGTCCCGCGGACGTGCACGACGTCGTCTATCTCCGAGCGGTGCTCATGCTCGGCGTCTGGGTCGTGCTCGGGGCCCTCGTCCCGATCGTGATCAGCCGCTACGGCGTCCACGACCGTCCGCTGTGGCTGGCCTCCGCCCTCGTCGCGCTCGCCGTCTGGGGCAGCCTGTTCGTGACCTACGCGCGGGAGGCGGACGTGCGATCGCTCGATCGACGGCCCGAACCCGTGGACCGCTACTTCGGCATCGTCGGCCTGCCGCTGCACATCGTCATCGCGGCCGGCATGCTCCTCGCGGTCCTCGGCCTCTGGCCCCGGCTGGATGCCGCCTTCTACATCACCTCGCTCGCCGCCGGGCTGACCTTCGCCGGCTACACGCTGCTGACCCTGGTGCTCAGCCAGAAGCACGAGACGGCCGACGACCAGGCGCCGGAGCGGGTCCTGCGTCGGGACGACGACGGCTGAGCCCTGGACCGTGCTCGCTCAGCGGTCAGCGCTCGGCGCGCAGCGCCTGCTCGAGCCGATCCACCTTGCCGGTGATCTCCCCCGAGTGTCCCGGTCGGATGTCCGCCTTCAGCACGAGCGACACGCGCGGGCCGAACGCGGACACCGCCTCCGTCGCCCGCTTCACGACCGCGAAGACCTCGTCCCACTCCCCCTCGAGCTCGGTGAACATCGACGAGGTGCGGTTCGGCAGGCCGGACTCCCGCACGACACGCACCGCGGCCGCGACCGCGTCGTGCACCGACCCGTCGGACCCCTCGCCTCCGGTCGGGCTCACCGAGAACGCCACCAGCATCGTCTCCGACCTCCTCCTCGCGATGCGGGCACGGTACCGGATGCGCCTTCCAGGCCCCGGGGTGCATGGTGGCGTCATGCACGTCGACGCCGAGGAGATCCGGGGCCGCGCGCGGCGCGCCCTCGACGAGCGGATCGGACCGGCTCGGGCCGCCGAGGCGGTCCCCCTCGAGGTCACGGCCCGCGACGTCCCCGGCGAACCGGTGCCGTTCGCCGACGCGCTCGCCGGACCGTTCGCCCCGGTGCTGCCCGGCGAGCGGTGGGGCGTGCCGTGGTCGACCCGGTGGTTCCGGGTCCGCGGCGACCTGCCGGACGGCTGGCCGCTCGAGGACACCGAGGTCGTGGCCGAGCTGGGCTTCCGTCCCGAGCAGACCGGCTTCCAGCTCGAGGGCCTCGCCTACACGACGGACGGGCGGCGCGTGAAAGGCGTGCACCCCGCATCCCGCTGGATCCCGGCCGACCGGGTGCGCGACGACCGGGGCCGGATCGACGTGCTGATCGAGGCGGCCGCGAACCCGGTGGTGCTGCACGTGAACGAGCGGGGCGTCCCGGTCTCCTTCCGGCCGACGGATCTCGGCCATCCCGCCACGGCCGGCGACGAGCCGCAGTACCGGTACGAGGGCGTCGCCCTCGTCCGCCGCGACCCCGCGGTGGTGGCGCTGCACGCCGACCTCGAGGTCGCCCTGCAGCTCGAGGAGCGGCTCCAGGACGGCTCGACCCGGTCCTGGGCGCTGCTGTCCGCGATCGAGCGGTGCCTGGACGCCCTCGAGTCGGGCCCGCTTTCCACGACGGTCGGCCGCGCGCGGGCGCTCCTCGCGAGCGCCCTGGACGTGCCGGCCTCGCGGCACGGGCACGTCGTCAGCGCCGTCGGTCACTCGCACATCGACTCCGCCTGGCTCTGGCCGTTCCGGGAGACCCGGCGGAAGGTTGCGCGCACGGTCGCGAACGTGCTGCACCTGCTCGACACCGACCCGCAGTTCCGGTTCGTCATGTCGTCCGCGCAGCAGCTCGCGTGGCTGCAGGAGGACGCCCCCGACCTCTTCGCCCGCATCCGCCCCTACGTCGAGCAGGGCCGCTTCGTGCCGATCGGCGGGATGTGGGTGGAGTCGGACACGAACATGCCGAGCGGCGAGTCGCTGGTGCGGCAGTTCGCCGAGGGCGGCGACTTCCTCGAGCGCACCCTCGGGGTGACCGACACCGACATCGGCTGGCTGCCGGACTCGTTCGGCTACCCGGGCGGCCTGCCCCAGATCCTGCGGCAGGCGGGCGCCCGCCGCTTCGTGACGCAGAAGATCTCCTGGAACCGCACCAACCGGTTCCCGCACCACACCTTCCGGTGGGAGGGCATCGACGGCAGCGTGGTGCTGACCCACTTCCAGTCGGCCGACACGTACAACTCGGACCTGTCGGGGCGCGACCTCGCCTGGGCGGAGACGAACTTCGCCGACAAGGCCGGCTCGAACCGATCGCTCGTGCCCTTCGGCTACGGCGACGGCGGGGGCGGCCCGACCCGCGAGATGATGGCCCGCGCGCGGCGCACCGCCGACCTCGAGGGCTCCCCCCGCGTCGTCGTCGAGACGCCCGCCGCGTTCTTCGCAGCCGTCGAGACCGAGTTCCCGGAGCCGCCGCTCTGGTCGGGCGAGCTCTACCTGGAGTTCCACCGCGGCGTCTTCACCTCCCAGGCGGCGATGAAGGAGGGCAACCGCGCCGCGGAGGCCGCGCTGCACGACGCCGAGCTGTGGGCGACGACCGCCGCGGTGCGCGCCGGCGCCGACTACCCGCAGGAGACGATCCGCGGGCTGTGGCGTCGGTTTCTGCTCCTCCAGTTCCATGACGTGCTCCCCGGGTCCGGCATCGCGTGGGTGCACGACGAGGCCCGGCGGGAGTTCACGGCGATCCTCGACGGGGCCGAGGCGGTCACGGCGGACGCCCTCGCCGCGCTCGGGCCCGGCACGGCGACGGCCAACGCCTCCCCGTTCCCGCAGGCGGGCATCCCGCCGATGAGCGTCGGTGAGGCCGACGTTCCGACGGACGAGGCGCGGATCCTGCCGGACGGGGCCGGGCACCGGCTCGAGAACGCGCACCTCGTCGTCCGGGTCGACGGCGCCGGGCTGGTCCGCTCCCTCGTCGACCGCGCCACCGGCCGCGACCTCGTCGCACCCGGCGGCCGGATCGGCCTGCTGCAGCTGCACCCGGACCAGCCGGTGCGCTGGGACGCCTGGGACCTCGACGGCTACTACCGGAACACGGTGCAGGACCTCGACGAGGCGGACGACCTCGAGGCCGGGACGGACGCGTCCGGGGCGTTCGTGCGGGTGCGCCGGCACGCGGGGGCCTCCGGCATCGTGCAGACGCTCCGCCTGCGGCCGGACGCCACGGTGCTCGACCTCACGGCTGAGGTGGACTGGCAGGAGGACGCGCGGATCCTGAAGGCGGCCCACGAGCTCGACCTCGCGCCCGAGACGTGGGCCGCGGAGACGCAGTTCGGGCTGATCCGCCGCCCCACGCACGCGAACACGAGCTGGGACGCCGCCCGGTTCGAGGCCTGCGCCCACCGCTGGATCCACCTCGGTGACGACGGGTTCGGCGTCGGGATCGCGAACCGTCGCACCTACGGGCACGAGGTGCGGCGCGTCGCCACGATGGACGGCGACCCGTGGACGCTGGCCCGCCTGTCGCTCCTGCGCGCGCCGCGCTTCCCGGACCCGGAGACCGACCGGGGCACCCACCGCTTCGACTGGACCGTCGGGCCCGCTCCCGTCATCCGGGACGTGGTGGAGCAGGGCTGGCGGCTCGCGCACCCGCTGCGGGCCGCCGGGGGCGCCGCGGAGCCCCTCGTCACGACCGACGAGCCCGACGTGGTCGTCGACGCCGTCAAGCTCGCCTTCGACGGATCCGGGGACGTGGTGGTGCGCGTGCACAACGCGGCGGAGGGCCGACGGACCGCACGGCTGCGCTTCGGGTTCCCCGTCGCGGAGGTCCGCCGGACCGACGTGCGGGAACGACCGCTCGCCGAGGCGCCGCTCGAGGCGCCCGTGCTCGTGCTGCCACCGTTCCGCTTCGTCAACCTCCGGGTGCGCCGGGCCTGACCATGCGGTTCGTGGATCGCGCCGATGCGGGCAGGCGGCTCGCGGAACGGCTCGGGCCGCTGCCGGCGGACGCGGTCGTGCTCGGGCTGCCACGCGGCGGCGTCGTCGTGGCGGCGGCGATCACGAGCCCGCCCGAGGTGCTCGTGGTCCGGAAGCTGGGCGTGCCGGGTCGGCGGGAGGTGGCCCTCGGCGCGATCGCCGAGGGCGGCGTCCGGTTCGTGGATCCGGCGACGGTCCGGGCGTTCCGGGTGCGTCCGGAGCAGCTCGAGGAGGTGGAGCGCCTCGAACGGCTGGAGCTCGACCGCCGGGTGCAGCGCTACCGCGGCGGTCGGCCCCTCCCTGCACTGGCCGGCCGCACCGCGGTGCTCGTCGACGACGGCGTCGCCACGGGGGCCACGGCCGTCGCCGCCTGCCGGTCGGCGCGCGCGGCCGGCGCGGCGCGCGTCGTCCTCGCGGTCCCGGTCGCCGCGGCGGCGGCCACGGCCCTCCTCGAGAGGGAGGCGGACGAGCTGGTGGCCCTGCTCCGGCCGGCCGACTTCAGCGCCGTCGGCGAGTGGTACGAGCGGTTCGAGGACGTCCCGGACGAGGCGGTCGTCGCCGCCCTCACCCCACGCTGAGGGACTCTGTCGGCCGTCCGGCGCCGGTGCCATGCTGAGCGCCACCAGACGAAGGAGTCCTCATGCCCACCCGACTGAACCCTTACCTCGGCTTCCGCGGGAACGCCCGCGAGGCGATGGAGTTCTACGCCCGCGTCCTCGGCGGCACCCTCACCGTCAGCACCTTCGCGGACTTCCACGCGAGCCAGGACCCGGCCGAGGACGACCAGGTGATGCACGCGCAGATCGACACCGCGAGCGGACTCACGCTCATGGGCTCCGACACGCCCTCCCGCATGCCGTACAACCCCGGCGACACGATGTCCGTCTCGCTGAGCGGCGAGGACGAGGCGGAGCTGCGCCGCTACTGGGACGGGCTCGCCGATGGCGCGACGATCCTGCAGCCCCTCGCCGCCGCCCCCTGGGGCGGGTCCTTCGGGATGCTGAAGGACCGCTACGGCATCACCTGGTTGCTGAACATCAACGCCGCCTGAGCCGCGCGGGCAGGGAGGGACGCTCCGGTCCGTCCGCTTGACAAGAGTCCTTGTGACAAGCATCCTTGTGATGTGGCTGATCGGGATCTCACCGGCGACGCCGGTGCACTGCGGGCGCTGGCGCACCCGCTCCGCCTCTCCCTGCTCGAGCTGCTCGGCCGGGAAGGGCCGCTCACCGCCACGGAGGCGGCGGAGCGACTCGGCGAGCTGCCGGGGACCATGTCGTGGCACCTCAACACGCTCGCCAAGCACGGCTTCGTCGCGGAGGAGGCGTCGGTGGGCCGACGGCGCCCGTGGCGGCTCGTCGGGACCGGCAACCGCTGGGACGACGAGGCCGCGGATCCGGCGTCGGACGCGCTCACCGGGATCGTCGCCGAGCGGGCGATCGCCCGCCTGCGGCAGTGGCTCGCCACCCGCGGCGAGGCGGATCCGGCCTGGCGCCGGGCGGCCCCCTTCCTGACCTGGTCGCTCTGGGTGACGCCCGACGAGCTCGAGCGGCTCGGCGAGCAGCTGATGGCGGTCCTCGAGCCGTTAGGCGACCGCCTCACCGATCCCTCGGCGCGTCCCGCGGGCGCCGCCCCGGTCGACGGCCTCATCAGCATCCACCCGGCACCGGCGCTCGGGAGCGACCGGTGACCACCACGGGGCGCCGCGACCTCGCCCTGCTCACGGTCGGGCAGGCGGTGAGCGCTGCGGGCGACTTCGCGGCGCTCATCGCGCTGCAGCTGCGGATCAGCGAGTCGGGCAGCGGCTGGGTGGCCGCGCTCCTCGCGGCCGACTTCGTGCCGGTCATCGCCCTCTCGTTCCTCGCCGGTCCGCTCGTCGACCGCGTCGAGACCCGGCGTCTCCTCACCATCGCCCT
>JBQCCU010000025.1:0-2279 GCA_051961935.1 Amnibacterium sp.
CCTCCGCCTGGGACGGCTACCGGGTCGCGGTCCCCTGCGCGGCCGGGGTCCGGGCCCAGGCGCCCGGGCGGGGCGTCGAGCTCCCCGCCGAGCAGCCGCCCGCCGTCTACGCGTCCTGAACCCGCGCGATCTGCAGGATCCGGTGCGGTGTGCAGGACCGGATGCCACGTCGGCTCCTGCGTATCACCCCAGGTCCTGCATTCGTCACGCGGCGAGCGCCCGGGTGATCGCCGCGAAGACGACCGGCCACTCGTGCAGGACCTGCCGGTAGGTGAACCGGAGGGTCCGGTACCCGAGCCGGGCCGCGGCCGAGTCCCTGGCACGGTCCTCCTCGAACCGATCGGCGTGCCACTCCGCACCGTCGAGCTCGACGATCAGCCGCCCGTCCACGACCAGGTCGACCCGGCCCACACCCGGGATGTCGACCTGGGGGACGACCCCGAGACCCGCCTGCTGAAGCAGCAGCCGTGCGATCGTCTCGAGCCCCGATTCCGCCCGTGCGTCGGCGAGGGCGAGTGCCGCTCCGACGCGGGCGGGGAGGCGGTCTCGGAGGACCGCGAGATCGGCCAGCCTGATGTGGCGCTGGTGCAGCGCCGAGTCGACGGCGGTCAGCGCCTGCGTCGCGGGAAAGGTGAGCAGCAGGTGCTCGAGCACGACGAGGATGGGCGCGATCCGGTCGACGAGCGTCTGCGGGGGCATGCGCTCGCTCGTCCAGTGGACGCGCACCGAGTCGCCACGCAGGGGAAGGCGGGCGTTGTCGGGGTCGCGGAGACGGCTCGCCGTCGCGGGCACAACGACCGCGAGGCGCCCGTCCGTCGGCGTCCACAGACCGAGCGCCCTCGCGGCGGTCGCTCCAGTGGCCAGGCCACCGACGCGGACGGCTCGCACGATCTGCTTCGGAGCGCCTTGCACCGCGTAGTGGCCCTTCCGAACCGGCACGAGCCGACCTGCCCTCACCTCATCCGCGATCCACCGGGCCGAACGGCCGGCGGCGAGGAGCTCGGCGGTGGACCAGAACGTGCGCTGCATGGCGGCGAGGATGGCGGACACCACGACCGCGAGCAGCGCGAGCGTGTCCGCCGGCTGCCGCGTGGCGGCAGCAACCGGCCTGTGGGGGAGTCGATGGCCTGAGGATCTGCAGGACCTGGTCCGATGTGCAGGACCGGATGGGCGGGTGCGTCCTGTACACCGCCCCGGATCCTGCACACGTCAGCGCGGGGCTCCCGGCGGGTCAGCCGCCGGGGCGCCAGGGCGGGCTGTCGTCGCGGCCGGGGCCCTCGCGGCGGAGGTACCGCTCGAACTCGCGCGCGATCGCCTCGCCGCTCGCCTCGGGGGAGTCGACGGTGTCGCGCGCCTTCTCGAGCTGCTCGATGTACGCGGCCATGTCCTCGTCCTCGCCCGCGAGGGCGTCGATCCCGCTCTCCCAGGCGGTCGCCTCCGACTCGAGGTCGCCGCGGGGCACGTGGATGTCGAGCACGCCCTCGAGCCGTTCGATCAGCGCGAGCGTCGCCTTCGGCGAGGGCGCGTTGTGCACGTAGTGGGGGACGGACGCCCAGATCGAGATCGACGGGATGCCGACCCGGGCCGCGGCGTCGCCGAGCACCGACAGGATGCCGACCGGCCCCTCGTAGGAGCTCTTCTCGAGGTCGAGCTCGGCGCGAACCTCGTGGTCCTCGCTGGACGCGAAGGTCGAGATGGGGCGTGTGTGCGGCACGTCGGCGAGCATCGCGCCGAGCATGACGATGCCCTCCACGTCCGCGACGAGCGCGGCGTCGATGATCTCCGCGACGAACCCGCGCCAGCTCCGCGACGGCTCGGTGCCGAGGAGCACGAACAGGTTGCTGCGGTCGATCCGCTCGGCCGGTGTCGACGGCACCTCGGGCACGACGCCGCGCGTGCGGGTGCGGCGCGCCGGCCCGTACATGGTCGCCCCGGGCCAGGTGATGCGCTTCTCGCCGTGCTCGTCCGTGCCGACGACCGGGCGGTTGAACTGGTAGTCCATGTACAGCTCGGGGTCGATGTCGAGCACGGGCACGAGGGGCAGGGAGTCGCGGACCATGCGGACCGCGTTCGTCGCCGCCTCTCCGGCGTCGTTCCAGCCCTCGAACGCGACCACGAGGATCCGCCCGCGCTGGAACCGCTTCGTCATGGGCAAAGGCACTGCTTCCGTCGGTCCGGCCCGCGCGGGCCGGCTCGGGGCCGACTAGGGCTCGGCCGTCGCCCGCCCCCGCGTGTTCGCTCTCCCCGTGGCTATCGTGGTCCCTCGTGCCGATCCTGCC
>JBQCCU010000026.1:0-3192 GCA_051961935.1 Amnibacterium sp.
CTGACATCCCATGCACGAACGACGGAGAAGTCGGATGATCAGGCCTGGAAACAGGCCTCTGACCGGATCCGAGGCCCGGAACTCCGTCGTTCGTGCAGCGAACACTCCCAGGAGGACGCGATGACGCTCACCCACACCCCGATCCGCGCCGCCCGCGGCACGACCCTCACCGCGCAGGGCTGGCCGCAGGAGGCGGCGCTGCGGATGCTGCAGAACAACCTCGATCCGGAGGTCGCGGAGCACCCCGAGGACCTCGTCGTCTACGGCGGTACCGGCAAGGCCGCCCGCGACTGGCCGAGCTACGCCGCCCTCGTCCGCACGCTCACGTCGCTGAAGGGCGACGAGACGATGCTCGTGCAGTCCGGCCGCCCGGTCGGCGTGCTGCGGACGCACGAGTGGGCGCCGCGCGTGCTGATCGCGAACTCGAACCTCGTGCCCGACTGGGCGAACTGGAGCGAGTTCCGCCGCCTCGAGCACCTCGGGCTCACGATGTACGGCCAGATGACGGCGGGGTCCTGGATCTACATCGGCACCCAGGGCATCTTGCAGGGCACCTACGAGACCTTCGCCGCGGTCGCCGCCAAGCGGTTCAACGGGACCCTCGCCGGCACGATCACCCTCACCGCCGGCCTCGGCGGCATGGGTGGCGCGCAGCCGCTCGCGGTGACGATGAACGGCGGCGTCGCGATCGTCGCGGAGGTCGATCCGAGCCGCATCGCCAGGCGGATCGAGCACCGCTACCTCGACGTCGAGGCGAAGGACCTCGACGACGCCGTGCGCCTCGCGGTCGAGGCCCGCGATGCGAGGCGACCCCTCTCCATCGGGCTGCTCGGCAACGCCGCCGAGGTGGTGCCGCAGCTGCTCGCCATGGGCGCGCCGATCGACGTCGTCACCGATCAGACGAGCGCCCACGATCCCCTCGCGTACCTGCCGATCGGCGTCGCGTTCGAGGACTGGCAGGAGGCCCGCACCCGCGACCCCGAGGGCTTCACCACCCGCGCGCGCGACTCGATGGCGCGCCACGTCGCCGCCATGGTGGGCTTCCAGCGGGCCGGGGCCGAGGTGTTCGACTACGGCAACAACCTCCGCACCGAGGCGAGGACGGCCGGCTACGAGGACGCGTTCGCCTACCCGGGGTTCGTGCCCGCCTACATCCGGCCGCTGTTCGCCGAGGGCAAGGGCCCGTTCCGCTGGGCGGCGCTGTCGGGTGACCCCGAGGACATCGCCAAGACGGACCGGGCGGTGCTCGAGCTGTTCCCGGAGAACGAGTCGCTCGCCCGCTGGATCCGCCTCGCGGAGGAGCGCGTGCACTTCCAGGGGCTGCCCGCGCGGATCTGCTGGCTCGGCTACGGCGAGCGCGACAAGGCCGGGGTCCGGTTCAACGACATGGTCGCCTCGGGCGAGCTCGCCGCGCCGATCGTGATCGGACGCGACCACCTCGACTCCGGCTCCGTCGCCTCGCCCTACCGGGAGACCGAGGCGATGAAGGACGGCTCCGACGCGATCGCCGACTGGCCGCTCCTGAACGCCCTCGTGAACACCGCATCGGGAGCGACCTGGGTCTCCATCCACCACGGCGGCGGCGTCGGCATCGGCCGCTCGATCCACGCCGGGCAGGTGACCGTCGCCGACGGCTCCGCCCTCGCCCGCGAGAAGGTCGAGCGGGTGCTCACGAACGACCCCGGCATGGGCGTGATCCGGCACGTCGACGCGGGCTACGCGGAGGCGGACGCGGTCGCGGACCGGCTCGCGGTCCGCATCCCCATGCGCGAGGGCGGCGAGTGAGCCGGGTCGGCGCGCTGCTCGAGGCGATCGCGCCGATCGGCCGCAACGAGCAGGGCGGGTACGACCGGCTCGCCTGGACCGAGGCGGATGCGGCGATGCGCCGCTGGTTCCTCGCGGAGGCCGAGGACCTCGGCCTTCCGACCGAGGTCGACCGCAACGGCAACCTCTGGGCCCACTGGCGCCAGGGCGCCGGGGGCGGGGTCGTCCTCGGCTCGCACCTCGACAGCGTGCCGAACGGCGGCGCGCTCGACGGGCCGCTCGGGATCGCCGCGGCGTTCGCCGCCATCCGCGAGCTGCGGGATGCGGGCGAGGTCCCGCCGTCCGACGTGTCGGTCGTCGCCTTCGTCGACGAGGAGGGCGGCCGGTTCGGGCTGGCCTGCCTCGGCTCGCGCCTGCTGACCGGCGCGGTCGACCCCGCGCGGGCCCGGGCGCTCACGGACCGCGACGGGGTGCGGCTCGACGACGCGATGCGCGCCGCCGGCCTCGACCCGGAGGCGCTGGGACCGGATCCGGAGCGGCTCGCGCGCATCGCCGGCCTCGTCGAGCTGCACGTCGAGCAGGGACATCTCCCGCTGGAGCACCGGCCCGCGGCCGATGAGCCCGATCCCGGATTCCGCGGTCTGGCCGCCGCCGGCGCGCCCCTCGGCGTGCTCTCCGGCATCTGGCCGCACGGCCGGTGGCGCATCGACCTCGCCGGACAGGCGAACCACGCCGGCACCACCCCGATGGCCGACCGCGACGACCCCGTCGTGCGCGCCGCGGCCGTCGTGCTCGCCGCCCGCGACGCCGCGATCGCCGAGGACGCGCTCGCCACCGTCGGCCGGGTCGTGGTCGAGCCCGGCGCCGTCAACGCCGTCGCCGGCCGCACGACCCTCTGGCTTGACGTGCGCGGCGCGGACGAGGCGCGGATCCGGCGCGTCGTCGCGCGCGTCGCGGCGGCCGCCGAGGGAGAGCCGGTCGAGGAGAGCTGGACCGCCTCGACCCCGTTCCCGCCGAGCCTGGTCCGTGCCCTCCGCGACTTCGCGCGGGACGCGACGGGCGTGAAGCCGCCCGTCCTGCCCTCCGGGGCCGGCCACGACGCCGGTGTGCTCGCCGCCGCGGGCCTCCCGGCCGGGATGCTCGTCGTGCGGAACCCCACGGGGATCTCCCACGCGCCCGGCGAATCCGCCGAGCTGCCCGACATCGAGCGCGGGGTCGCCGCGCTCGCCGAGCTGCTGCGCCGCATGGCCACGTCCTCGCTCCCGTGACGACCTACTGGCTCGAGCACGCCGCCCTGCGGGGCGGGATCGCGGGGAGCGTGCGGGTCCGCGAGGAGGGCGGCACGATCGTCGCAGTCGTCCCCGACTCCCCCGCCGGTGCGGACGACGTGCGGCTGCGCGGGCTCACGTTCCCCGGCTTCGCGAATGC